>JBFLYJ010000109.1:0-8663 GCA_040756635.1 Nitrospirota bacterium | reverse complement strand
AGTAAAGTTAAGTCTTGGAAGGAATAATAATTAACGGGAAATGATAGAGGAAACAGTAAAGGCTAATATAGAAGCCTACAGGATCCTTTAAGGTCTTCCTCCTGTACGGGACCGTATAAAGTCAGTGCGAAGGCATTGTCCCCCGTAATCTCCCGGGCGAGGCTCCTGGCCTTTTCGAGTGTGACCGATTCGACCATATGTATTATTTCTTCAGGCGAATAATACCTGCCGTAATATATTTCCTGTTTGGCAATGTTCGTCATCTTGTTGCTTGTAGATTCAAGGGCGAGAAGCAGATTGCCTTTGAGCTGGGCCTTTGCCCTCTGCAGTTCGTCGGCAGTTATCGAATCCGCAAGTCCCCTCATTTCATCCACGGTAATGTTAATGACATCACTGAGATGTTTCTTGTCCGTGCCGGCGTAAACAGCCCAAAGCCCCGTATCAAAATAGGACATATGGTATGAATAAATCGAATATACCAGGCCCCTCTGCTCCCTTACATTCTGAAACAGCCTCGAACTGATTCCTGAGCCCAGAATGGTATTAAGCAGATGCATCGAATATCTGTCTTCACTGCCGTAAGGCAGGCCCTTAAGCCCGAGACAGATATGGACCTCTGAAAGGTCCTTGGAGACGATATTTATTTTATTCGTAAAGACAGGGGCCGCATCACTCTTTTTTTCTCCGCGTCTATCAAGGCGTCCCAGCGTATTGTTGAGGTCCTCAACAAGCCTTTCCTCGATAAAGTTTCCGCTGCAAGAGATGATGATATTTTCAGAACCGTAATATTTATCTATATGATCGATCAGATCTTTTCTCTCGAATGAACTGATCGTTTCCATGCCACCAAGGACCGTCTGCCCCAGGCCCCTGTCTCCCCATATATGTTTGCTGAAAAGTTCATGAACAAAATCCGAAGGATTGTCCTCAACCATTTTGATCTCTTCAAACACGATGTTCTTTTCTTTTTCAATATCAGTTTCGGGAAAAGTCGAATTAAGGAATATGTCCGACAGAAGATCAAGCGCAGGGCCCATATATTCCGAAAGCACCTTCACATAAAACACTGTATACTCGGTGGACGTGTAAGCGTTGATTTCTCCGCCCAGTGAATCGATTTCCACAGCTATGTCCTGCGCGGAACGGCTCCGGGTCCCCTTGAAAAACATGTGCTCCAGAAAATGTGAAATACCGTTTTTGTCATGGTTTTCATAACGGGAGCCGATCTTTATCCAGATACCGATACAAACGGAATGTATCTCACGAACGGTCTCCATAAGGACCGGTATCTTGTTGCCGAGCATAATTTTTTTATACATTCATACCTCTCGAAGAAAAAGTCCGCGATAACAAGACATGGGGACATACTGCAGCCCGCCCGCTGATAATTCTCTTTTATCCGGATTTAGTGATATGCAGTATGATGGTTATTATAGAGGTTTAAAACTTCTCATGCAACAATATTAAACTTTGTCGCTGATTTTCAGGAGTGCGCATCCGGAATTACGGTCATGCGGGCTGCTCTTTCAGGGCCTCTTTTCTGCTCAGACGTATCCTGCCCATCTTGTCGATTTCGATAACCTTGACAGGCACGCCTTCTTCCCCTTCTTTGAGAACATCTTCAACCTTTGCGACCCTTTTGTCCGAGATCTGGGATATATGAAGTAATCCTTCGGTACCGGGAAGGATCTCTATGAATGCGCCGAAGTCAACTATTCTCTTTACCTTGCCCTCATAAATCTTTCCAAGCTCCGCCTCAGCTATAATCCCTTCAATGATGCTGATCGCCTTTTGTGCCGACTCCTCATCAATAGACGCTATATTTATATTGCCGGTATCATCAATATCTATCTTCACTCCGGTCTGCTCTACAATGCCCCTGATGACCTTGCCGCCCGTGCCAATGACTTCCCTGATCTTTTCCGGTTTTATCTTCATGGTAAAAATCCGGGGCGCATGGGCCGCCAGATGGTCCCTCGGACTCGAGAGGATTTCTTTCATCTTGCCGAGTATATGCAGCCTTCCCTTTTTGGCCTGCTCAAGGGCGTTCGCCATAATTTCCCTGCTTACGCCGCTTATCTTCACATCCATCTGAAATGCAGTGATGCCCTCGGCCGTTCCCGTTACCTTGAAATCCATGTCGCCCAGGTGGTCCTCAAGGCCGAGGATGTCCGTCAGCACTACCGTCCTTTCACCCTCTTTAATGAGTCCCATGGCGATACCTGCTACAGGCGCCTTTATCGGGACACCCGCGTCCATCAGTGCAAGTGTTCCGCCGCAGACCGTAGCCATTGATGATGAACCGTTGGATTCAAGGATATCAGATACTATTCTGATTGTGTAAGGGAATTCCGTCTTGGGAGGAAGTATCTCCTTGAGCGCTCTTTCAGCAAGCATGCCGTGCCCGATTTCCCTGCGTCCGGCCGACCGCAGGAACTTCACCTCTCCCACACTGAACGGGGGGAAGTTATAGTGAAGCATAAAGGCCTTCTTTGATTCTCCCTCAAGCGCGTCGATCCTCTGTTCGTCTTCCGACGTGCCGAGCGTGACCACGGCAAGCGCCTGTGTCTCGCCCCTTACAAAAAGAGCCGAACCGTGCGCACGCGGCAGGATCCCCACATCAGCACTGATCTTTCGCACTTCATCAGCCTTCCGGCCGTCGGCCCTGGTTCCCTGGTCCAGGATCATATTTCTAACTAGGTCTTTCTCAAGTTTATTGAAGAAAAAAGAGATGTCTTTTGAAATGTCATCCTCTCCGGTATTAAGCTCTGTTACCACATCTTTCAGGATATTATTCAACGCGTCCTGTCTAAGAAGCTTATCGGGAATGACGATCGCCTGTTTTATCTTTTCGAGTGAAATTGCAGAAACCGAATTCATAAGCTCCTCATTTAACTGCGGAGGCGTTACGGGTCTTTTCGGTTTACCTATTAATTCGACCAGCTGTTTCTGCAGATTAACAACATTTTTTATTTCCTTATGGGCTATATCAAGGGCCTCAAGCAGTACGGACTCGGTAATCTCAAGTCCCCCGCCCTCAACCATCAATACGGCATCCTCCGTCCCCGCGACCACAAGGGTGAAATCACATTCAAGTATTTCCTGGAGATCGGGGTTGACCACAAAAGAGTCTTTCAATATGCCCATTCTTACCGCCCCGACAGGGCCGTCAAAGGGGATATCGGATATGCAGAGCGCCGCGGACATGCCGATAATTCCAAGGATGTCCGAAACATTTTCATTGCCGAACGACAGCACGGATATGATACCCTGGGTTTCAGAATAAAAACCGTCAGGGAAAATAGGTCTTATGGGTCTGTCGATAAGTCTGGAGGTGAGTACTTCTTTTTCACTGGGTCTGCCTTCCCGCTTAAAAAAACCTCCGGGAATTTTTCCTGCAGCATATGCCTTTTCCTGATAATCTATAGTTAGGGGGAAAAAATCCACATCTGCTTTTGCTTCTTTTTTGGCAACTGCCGTTGCCAGTATAACTGTGTCGCCGTATCTGGCTATTATTGATCCATCAGCCTGTTTTGCGAATCTTCCTGTCTCAAGATAAAGCGGTTTCCCTTTAAGTTCAAGCTCAACATTTGTCATTCATTTCTACTTTCTTAATCCCAGCTGTTTGACAAGCTTATCATATCTTTCTTTGTCTACCGCCTTAAGGTAGCTAAGAAGCTTCCGTCTCTGGCCGACGAGTTTCAGAAGTCCCCTGCGTGAGTGATGATCTTTTTTGTGGGTCTGAAAATGCAGGTTCAGATCATTCAGCCTCTCGCTTATCAGGGCGATCTGGACTTCAGGAGAGCCGGTGTCTCCGTCATGAAGCTTGTACTGTCCGATTATGTTTTCTTTCTTTTCTTTTTCTAAAGCCATAACATCACCTTTCTTTTATTAAAGAGATAGATTCTAACACAAGTTAATTTCTTAAGTAAAGTTTCGGGGCTTTCACTGTTTGCTTATTCTGCGACGCCCGAACATTTAATATTATAAGTAATTATATCAAAAAAAACATAGGCACTGTTTTCCAATTACACGTTATTCAAAAACATAAAATTATTGATATTCACTAAATTGTTTCGGTCCCCGACCAGACCTGTTTATTCATACGCAAATATGAAGAATAGCGCTTCTACAAAATGGCCATCATTAAAACTGCCGCAGGAGATAGTCGATAAAACGGCGTAAGGTGTCATAAGAACAATCAAGACTGATTAATTCTCCATACATGGCGCGATAATCCATGACTTACGGGAACAGGAACTGAGCATCCTTAACCTTGCAAAAGCTCTTTCTGTGGATCGGACATGGTCCGTGCGTATTGATGCACTCAATATGTTCCTTCGTACCATATCCTTTATGCGCCTTAAAGTTATATTCAGGATACATGTTATGAAAGTCAAGCATAATATCATCTCTGACGACCTTGGCTATGATGGAGGCTGCGGCGATTGCTGCGCTGACAGACTCGCCCTTGATAAATGACTTCTGCGGCAGACCGATATCGGCAAGCCTCACAGCATCGATAAGTATGAGGTCCGGCCTGGTCCCAAGATCATTCACAGCCATTTTCATCGCCAGTTTCGTGGACTGAAGAATGTTAATCCTGTCAATAGTATCGGCCTCGACAATGCCGACGCCGACCACACCGGCACTTCCGACAATTTCCCAGAACAGCCTTTTGCGGTCTTTCTCAGTCGTCTTTTTTGAATCCTTCAGTCCCCTTATGACAAGTCCCGAAGGGAGAATGACCGCGGCGGCGACAACAGGCCCTGCGAGTGGGCCCCTGCCTGCTTCATCAATACCGGCGATTACACGGTATTCATTGCGCAGTGTTTCATCATGTGAAAAAATAGGCGGGATGGTCTGATCTGATTCAGACCCTGGCGGTTTGATTCCCATTACACAAGGTTTAAGTTTTTGCGTTACGGGAAGAATTCCCGAAACATAAAAAATCCATATTAAAAGAGCGTAAATCCTGTCTACGAATTTTCTGTTTGCTGTTCTGCAAAAGATTTGTCTTTGATCTTCGCAGCCTTCCCCTTCTTGTCCCGTAAATAATAAAGCTTGGCCCTTCTAACGTCTCCCTGCTTGACAACAGTGATTTTCTCAATCAGGGGGGAATGCAGGGGGAATATCTTTTCCACTCCGACCCCGTAGGATATTTTTCTCACCATAAAGGTCTCACGTGCCCCGCTGCCCTTGCGACCTATGCAGATACCGGCAAAAGTCTGTACCCTTTCCTTTTCTCCCTCCTTGACCTTCATGCTTACACTGACCGTATCTCCTACCCTGAAAGGAGGTATTTCTCTCTTGAAACCCTCTTCTATAACTTTAACAGCGTCCATTTTTTCCTCCTGCTTTAAACATCATTATTTTAAATTATCTCTAATTCCGGAAATGTCCCGTCATATAAAGGATATTAGGATAACAGCTATTCTTGTTCAAAATCAAGACAGGCCGTTGAAAAAAAGGTCCCGTTTTCAAGATCATCATGAGAAGTCTTCCTGTCGCAGTAACAAAGGAAGCGGTGACCAGGATTTCCGCTCCCACGGCGACCACTGCGCAATAACAAGCATGAATTACCGATCATCCCGAGATTCCCAGCGTTCCTTAAATCCTATTTCTGAGAGTACCTTCCTGTCAGCCTCGGTAAGCTTCATCCTTCGTATTAGATCCGGGCGTACCTCTATTGTCTTCTTGAGCGCCTGTTTTCTCCTCCAGAGTTCTATTTCCCTGTGGTCTCCCGAGACGAGCACCTCCGGGACATGCATCCCCCTGAATTCCCTCGGCCTGGTATAATGCGGATAATCAAGCAGGCCCCAGGAAAATGATTCGTCCTCAACGGACCTTTCATCACCAAGAGCCCCGGGGACAAGTCTTGTAACAGCGTCAATGACTACAAGGGCGGCAAGTTCTCCCCCCGTCAATATGTAGTCCCCGATCGATAATTCCTCATCCACGAGGGCCTTGACCCTTTCATCTATCCCTTCATAACGCCCGCATATAAAAACGAACCTTTTCTTTTCCTTTAAATATTCTTCCGCGATGGACTGATCAAAAGGTCTGCCCTGCGGCGTCATGAGGACGACTTTGCGCGGTTCCCCGTCCTCCCTGAGAAAATCGACCGCCCTGAATATGGGTTCAGGCTTAAATACCATCCCCGCCCCCCCGCCGAAAGGCGAGTCATCAACGCTCCTGTGAGGGTCAGATGTGAAGTCCCTTAAATTGTGCAGTGTAATATCCAGGAGACCATTCGCGCGCGCCCTCTTCATGATGCTTTCATTTAGATAAGAAGTAAATATTTCGGGGAATATGGTCAGGACATCACACTTCATTTTCAAAACCACTTAAAAAAATTTAAGAGAAGAAGCGGCATTCTCTTCTTCTCTCATTTATATAACGTTAGATATTAAGCTGTTGTATACAGGTATAAAGGTAATTACTCGAGAATTTCGAGCACGCAGCGTTTACCGAGTTTTGTCCCGGCAGCGCTTAAAATGGTCCTCATGGCCCGGGCCGTTTTACCCTGTTTTCCAATGACCTTTCCTAGATCTGTCTGGGCCACACGCAACTCATATACTGTCGTTCTTTCTCCATCAACTTCGGCGACTGAAACGTCCTCTGGTTTATCCACCAGTGCTTTCGCCATGTCTTCGATGAGCAGTTTCATATCCACCTCCATGTACAACCGGGCCGGATTTTTTTACAGACCCGAAATGTTCAAAAGTTTCTTAACAGTAGAAGTTGGTTGTGCACCGCAGCCAAGCCAGTACTTGGCCCGTTCCGCATCGATCTTCACTTCAGAGGGGTTCTTCAACGGATCATAAGTCCCTATGATCTCCAGGAACGGTCCGTCCCTCCTTGTGCTCGATTCAGTTACGATGACCCTGTAAAAAGGTTTTTTCTTGGCACCTTTTCTTGTTAGTCTGATCTTTACCAAATTACATCCTCCATATCAAAATTGAGTATTCATAATACAGGATTTACGATAAGAAATTCAAGATATTTAAAGATAAATTACCGATGAACTCGAACCTGTAACCTGTAATTCAGAACTTGAACTGCGGCATGCTGAAGCCCTTGCCGCGCTTAAACTTTTTCAGCATCTTTTTCATTGTAAGGTGCTGTTTTACAATTTTATTTACGTCGGCAACCGTTGTCCCGCTGCCTGTAGCGATCCTCTGTTTGCGGCTGCCGTTGAGTATAACATAATTTCTTCTTTCCTGTATGGTCATGGAATTAATGATCGCCTCGACCTTGACAAAGGCCCTGTCATCGATATTAACACCCTTTAACTGCTTGCCCAGTCCCGGTATCATGCTGAGGATGTTCTCAAGCGGGCCCATCTTTTTGATTTGTTTTATCTGATTGACAAGGTCCTCATACGTAAACCTGTCTTTCCTGATTTTGTCTTCGAGTTCCAGAGCCCCTTCGAGGTCTACAGCTTCCTGGGCTTTTTCCACAAGAGATACCACATCTCCCATACCCAGTATCCTTGAAGCCATTCTCTCCGGGTGAAACGGTTCAAGAAAATCGACCTTTTCCCCAACGCCTATAAATTTGATGGGCTTTTCAGTCACATGAACAATGGAAAGGGCAGCCCCACCCCTGGCATCACCATCCATCTTCGTAAGGACAACCCCCTGCAGACCGAGCCTGTCATTAAAGGACTTTGAAATATTAACGGCGTCCTGTCCGGTCATGGCATCAGCAACAAGCAGTATCTCATGAGGCTTCGCCGTCTTTTTAAGATCATCAAGCTGCTGCATCAGTTCCTCGTCAATATGGAGCCGGCCTGCGGTGTCCATAATAAGGATGTCCCTGCCCTCGATATTTGCTTTTTTCAGCGCTTCCGGATAAATAGTTACAGGATTGTCTCCGGGCCGGGTCGCATGCACAGGCACGTCAATCTGTTTGCCGAGAGATACAAGCTGGTCGATAGCGGCCGGCCTTCCTGTATCCAGCGCTACGAGCATCGGTCTTCTGCCGTCTTTTTTAAAATTATTTGCGAGCTTCGCGGCGGTCGTCGTCTTGCCTGATCCGTGAAGTCCGACAAGCATTATGACTGTCGGCGGGTTAGGCGCAAGATTGATCTTGCTCTGGCCTCCGCCCATCAGGTCGCAGAGGCTGTCATGGACTATCTTTACTACCTGCTGCCCGGGGGTGATACTGTCGATTACCTCTTTTCCTACCGCCCGTTCCTTGACCTTCTCAACAAAGTCCTTTACTACCTTAAAATTGACGTCGGCCTCAAGCAGGGCCATCCTGATCTCTTTAAGGGCGGCCATGACTTCTTCTTCTTTAAGAAGACCCCGTCCCTTAAGCTTCTTGAATATGCCTTCAAGTCTGTCGGATAGTGATTCAAACATTTTTCAGTGTCGGTGTCAGTGTCAGTGTCAGGTTCCGGATTCAGTTTTTATTTTTTCCGGACCCCGGCCCCTGATTCCCTGACCCTGTATTTCAGAAATTCTCCTCTATATATTTCTCTGCCGATACCCCGGCTATCGCCCCGTCGCCGACCGCGGTGGCTATCTGTTTCAAAGGCTTTGCCCTCACATCACCGGCCGCGAATATCCCGTTGGCGGAACATGACATGTTCTCATCGGTTACTATGTAATTGCTCTCATTAAGAGTGACGAGATCTTTAATAAACCCGGTATTCG
>JBFLYJ010000108.1:0-8720 GCA_040756635.1 Nitrospirota bacterium | reverse complement strand
ATCGAGTATGTCATCCGGGAAACCGAGATAATCAAGTACAATGAGCGCAGTCCCCCGGTCCAGTATCCTCATAACGATGCTTTCACCGTAAATAGTCGGTATGGAAGACACCCTGAGGTCTATGTCCCTGCCCGACACTCTCAACTTGATCCTGCCGTCCTGGGGGAGCCTCCGCTCCGCGATATTCAAACGAGACATGATCTTTATCCTTGATATGACAGCGGGCTGTATTCGTTTCGGAAGCGACTCGACCTGTGTGAGCGCTCCGTCTATCCTGTACCGTACCTTGACACTGTTTTCAAAAGGCTCTATGTGTATATCGCTGGTCCTTCCCTCGACCGCCCTGGTGATTAGCATATTAACCAGCTTTACGATCGGCGCCTCAAAGGCCATGTCGCGCAGGTGATGGACGTCCTCCTGCAATTCATCAATCTCTTCCGTCTCGGTCTCTTCCTCCCGCATTCCCTCCATAATGCTTGTCATCTGCACATTGCTGCCGAAATACTGTTCAATGGCCTCCATGATGTCGTTCTCGCTGCTCAGGAAAATCTCGATCGATTTGTTTGAGAAAAACTGAAGGGTGTCGATGACGTATTCATTGAGCGGGTCGGAGACGGCTACCTTCAATATATTATCCTCTGCTCCGATAGGGACGAACTTGTACTGCTTCATAAACTTGACCGTAGGATACGGAACGTTGGGGATCGTCTTTGGGAATTCGGCAAACTTGATATACTTCAGCCCGAGCTGTGAGCTGAGGGCATTGAGCATATCGTCTTCAGACACGAATCCAAGTCCCACCAGGACGTCGCCGAGACGGCGGTGGCCCGTTTTATTCGTAGAGGCCTGTTCCTTTAACGCGATCTCAAGTTTTTCGGGAGTAATAAGCTTGAGTTCCAGCAGAATGCCGCCGAGCATGCCAGACTTGTTGATCTTCTTTACTGCTTCACGGCTCATCGGTCTTGGACGGGTCAGTCCCCTCCGTATTGGATGGTACAGTCGATGCTGCCTTGGGATAAATGAAATCTTTTTCGTTCAGATACTTCTTTACATCTTTCAACTTCCCGATGAATTCATTCGTAAACGACTCGCCTTCAGTCCTGGTAGATATCACCTGCGGAGTTATGATAATAACAAGTTCTTTTTTAGTCGATGAGTCAGTCTGATAACGAAAGAGATTGCCAAGCAAAGGGATATCCATCAAGAGAGGGATACCGCTGTAGTTCTTTTTCTTTTCCTCCTGCATGATGCCGCCGATGACTATTCCCTGCCTGTCCGGGACCACTATAGAGGTTTTCGCCTTGGTGGTGGTGAAAGACGGGTAAGTGTTCCCTCTCTGTCCCACCGTTATATTTTCTCCCTGAGAGGACACCTCCTGCTCAAGGTCAAGTACGACCGTTTTCTCCTCGCTGATAGTAGGCTTGATTTTAAGCTTTATACCGACAGTCTTATACTGAATATTCTGGGTCAGCTGGTCGGTTGTGCTGCTGGATGTTGTTGTACTCGTAGCGGTAGGTATTTCAGATCCCACTTCGATATTGGCTTCCTCCTGGTCCCTCACCAGAAGCCGCGGGCTTGACAGAATGTCTACCTTACCCTTGCTTGCAATGGCGTTGAGCAGGGCAGTGAACTTTTCAGGCTGAAAGACTATATACGATATGCCTGCCGCACCTGCGCCTAATGTGGCCTTAGCTGTTTCTGTAATAAGTCCGCCGGCGGCAGCTGTACTTCCAACAACTTCAGTCACTTCTCCCCTAAAATATTCGTTGTTTCTGAACCTGTTCTTGTCAAGGACCGACCATTGAATTCCGTGTTCATCGGAATCGGAAAGCGTCACCTGTGCGACAACAGCCTCTATCAGCACTTCTCTGGGATATGTGTCAATTTTCTTGATCGTCTTTACAATCTCCCTGTATATCCCGGGAGGGGCGAAAATTATCAGTGAATTGGTAGGTTCAAATGTAATGATATCGACCCTGCTGCTGCCGCTCTCTTGGGCCTGCTGCGATCTCGGGGCCACCTGGGTCCTTTGCGGGGCGGCCTTTGTGTCCGCTTTCTGGGCCGCTATCTTCGGTTTACCACCGTCACCTGAATCATACAGCGTCTTCAGAATGTCAGCGATCTTCTCGGCCTTTACGTTCTGCACGGGATATACGAAAATATTCTGTCCTGTCACTACCTCTTCATCCAGCTTCATGATCCAACCCTCAACTGTCTTCAGGAGAGTGGGACTGGCTGAGAAGACCACAAGGCTGTTTATCCTCTCGATCGGCACCATCGCGATGCCTTCTCGCGTCAGATTAAGGACGTTAAGTACCTCGGTCAGCTCATTCGAGAGCGTCTGCACGTCCGAGTACTTGGGTTTGATAAAGGACATCCTTGTGTTCTTGAAAGCGTTCACATCGATTTCGTTCAATACTTTTAAAATACGTATAATGTTCGACGAAAGCTCGTTGATTATAAGAAGGTTGTTTCTCGGGTTTGGAATAATGCTGCCGAACTGAGTAAGCAGCGGGGTCAGAACTGTACTTATCTCGGTGGCAGGGACATACTGGACAGGCACGATCTGCGTCACCGGCCTGTCAATATCCGGCAGGGTGTCGGCCTGGTCTCCCTTTCTTACCTCTATCGGTTTCTGTTTTGCAGTGGCGCCCGTGACTATTTTGAGAAACTGTCCTGATCTTACAACCGCCATTCCGTTTGCCTCAAGGACCGACTCGAATACATTCATTACCTCGCTGACCGGGATCTTTTTAGATGAATGTATGGTCACACGCGCGTCTATTCCGGGGCTGATGATAAAATTCTCGTTAGTAATCGAACCTACAGTGTTTATCACGTCCTTTAAATCTGCGTTGTCAAAATTCAGAATTATATAATTTTCTTCTTTCGGCCTGGACATAAAAGCCTTGATCTGTTCCGGTGTGATAGCTCCCTGAGGCATATTTTCCGGTACATCCGCAGGGACATTATCAGGCAGGGCCTGCGGCGCGTTCATATTCTGAGCATCAGCTGGCATTTGGGTCCTCGCAGGAGGCTGTGGTGTCTGTACCGGAACAGCCGGCCTTTGTGGTTCAGCCTGGATGTTAGGTCGCCGCTGTATCCTCGCCGGAGGCTGCGTCGCGGGTGCCGGGGGCTGCTGCTCACCCTGAATGTTTGCGGGCTGCTGAACTGGTGCCGTGGGCTGCTGTGTTACCGCAGGCTGCTGTGTTACCGCGGGTTCTGAAGGAGGCTGTTGCTCCGTTAAAGGTGTTTGCGGGGTATCTTGCGCGTAGAGTAAAGTACAGCTTAACAGCATGCAGGTTAAAGCAATAAATATCTTTTTCATCATGCTCTTCTTAAAAATTCCCCTTTATTATATAAATATATTAGGGGAAATTTTAAATTCTACCCTCCCTGGTCCGGCATTTTGTTCAGTATATTCCATTAATTATCAGAAATCCTAAAAAAGTATAACAAATTAAAGGTACTATAGCAATTATCGGCATTACAGGAAGATATCCTTAATAATGACTAATTTGAATGAAGTTTCTTCTCTTTCCATCTTATGGGGAAAACCATCCGAAACGACGTACCCTGACCCGGCACGCTGTGCACATTCAGTTCTCCAAGATGTTCTGAGATTATCTGTTTCACCAGGGGAAGCCCCATCCCGAAACCACGGTCCTTAGTGCTGAAAAATGGCACGAACACTCTATCGACCTCTCCTTCGGGTATGCCATGTCCGGTGTCGGAAACGGCAAACCCGACATTGTCCCCTTCCCTGTACGTCTCAATAGTTATAGTTCCCCCTTCAGGGGTCGCCTCAACCGCGTTTTTTATCAGGTGAAACAGCGCGACCCTTAACAGGTCCTTCTGCATGTTCATCCTGAGCGGTTCTATCGAAATATTTAAAGACATCCTCACTCCCTTGTACGCGGCGTCCTTTTCTACTATCGATGCGACACGCTCCACGATCTTGTTGAAATCATCATTTTTAAACTTCGACTGCCTGTTCTTAAGGAGGGCCTCGAATTCTTTAACTATGTCGTCCAGTTTATCAGCCCCTTCCATGATATACTTTATACCCAGACGCAAATTCTCCGGCATTTCTTCCTTGTCAAGGAGCCTTCTGCACCTCGCCCCTATCATCGAAGCGGGATTTCTGACTCTGTCGGCAAGAGTAAGGGCCATCAGGCTCATTGTCCTTTCCGCTCCGACCGTCTCAAGCTGCCGGTTCAGTTCCGTCAGGTCCGCGTTGACCGCTTCAATCTCCTTTATAAGCTTGTCTCTCTCCTCTTCCGCCTGTTTCCGCTTTGTGATGTCCCGCTGGACAGATACCCAGTGTATAAATGATCCGTCCCTGTCGGAGAAAGGCACAATGTTGCACTCAACCCAGAACTCGGTGCCGTCCTTCCGGTAATTGATAATCTCAACCCTCACGGGTTTGACCTGCTCCAGCGCAAGCCTTATACTGTTTAACGCGGCGAGACTCGTCCTTGGGCCCCTGAGAATTCTCAGGGTCTTGCTCGTTGCCTCTTCATAAGAATACCCAGTCATCCGGGTGAACGCTTCATTCACATAAAGGATACGTCTTCCCAGCATCTGCCCCGGCTTCGCTTCAAGAATGATTATGGCGTCATTGGCGTTCATTACAGCCGATTCAAGCAGACGCAGCCTCTGCTCCGACTTCCGCTGTTTCAGCGCATTTTCTATATCGACCATCAGAATACTAAAATAATGATAATCAGGGTCCCTGACGATAAAATCATACATGCCCGCCCTCATTGCCTTTACAGCCGCCTCCGCGTCACCGCCGCCAGCGACGACAATGACCGGGACAGTCTGCGTATGCCTTAAAACGTCATCCATTGCGCGCACTGTATCGCAGTTGTAGATCACCGCATCGAATTTCCCCTTCAGCAGGTCCTCCTCAACATCGGCAATGGACTTTGCCAGAACATGTTCGTATGTCATCTCCTGCCGCTCTATAAAGCGCCTGAAATCATCGGACCCGGCCACAAACAATATGGTATTTCTGCTCTGTTTCATATTCCCGCGCTAAACCACTAAATTTGATGCTGAAGCTTGAACTGCTTTCTATTTTTTATATCGTCACAATGTGGGGAAATCTTCAATAAAACAGTCAGGTTTGAAGGTATTCAGACTCTACATGTTTATATTCGCCCCTGTAATTATTAGCAGGTTATTTTTCAGGCGCCAATGATTCATAATCACTGCACCTGCCGGGCAGACTATTCGGTTTTTTTCCGCACCGCAGGTGTCTCAGGGGAATACAAAACCGGTTTTCTCCTGAATGGGGACACGGCCAAAACGATTTCACTTTCTTGCGGCTTCGACTTATGAATAAATCGATAAATGTCATTTATTGCGCATGGCTGATATTATTGGGCCTTTCAATTAAGACCCCGGCATGGGCGCAATCTCTTTCCGCGTCGTTTGAAAATGGGAGAGTGCATTTGACAGGTTCAGCCTCTTTTGAATGTGTGCCTGAATATGGAGAGTATTCATCATTGGCCACTGTCGTCAGGTACTATTCTCAATATGGGGAACAGTTTAAATCCGGCGGTACAAACATAAGTTTCAGCACCTATGATGAACATGCCGACTGCGCCCGTCCCGGTACCGTATTAAACTATACCGCATATTATACGGGAGGTACATGGCGCGGCGATACCGAACCTGTCTGCCTGCTAAGCGGTTCCTTGCCGGCATATGCCGGAGTAACGGTCCCGGCATGGCCTGAGATAACGGTCCATGAGCCGCAGGACTCCGTGTTCGGGCAGACAACCATAAGATTCAACTATGAATACTTCTTCTTTTATAATGAAAGCAAGCGGTTAATGTTATATGCCGGAAATGACAAAATACTCGACCTGCAGGACCTGGACGCAAGCGGTTACATTGAAACATCTTATGATTTTTCAAACAATAAAGGTTTTGTGCTTTTGGAATTTTCGGAAATATGCGGTTCTCAGATCATACCATTTGCAAAACTAGTTTATGTTGATCCGGAAGACGGTTGTCAGGACAAGGTCGGCAAACCGGTCAGTGTATCAAGCGGAACTGTATATTCCAGTGAAAAGGACTTCTCCCTTAATGGCGCGGCCCCGATAAATTTTATCCGTTACTACGACAGCGCCGAGACGACAAAGAGAGACTTCGGTATTTTTTGGGGACATAGTTATGATATCAGAGTTATCTCTTTCGGGGCCAATACATATAAAATAATCAATCCTGACGGTTCCGACGTTTACTATATAGACAATAACAGTGACGGCATTTATGATGTTGAATTGCCCAAAGGGGAATACAGCAGGCTCATCAAAAACAGCGACGATTCCTTCACAAGAGAATTCTTTGACGGATCATATGAAGAATTCAATCACGCAGGCTATCTCACGAGTATAAAGGACAGCAGCGGCAATGTTACAGCGCTCTCGCGGAACAGCACCAATAAGCTCACAAATATAACCGGGCCTTACGGGCGTGAAATAACCGTGTCATATAACACCGGCAAAAAGATAAGCTCATTGACCGTACTTGACGGCAGCCCTGAAGGTCGCGTGTACAGCTATACATATCTGTCTTCCGGACTTCTAGGTAAGGTCATATATCCTGACGGAAGCGAGAGAAATTATGAATATGTTTATATAACGCGGACAGGTTACCGTTTGTCGGGTATTAAAGATGAAAGAGGGAATTACATCGAAAAGCACACATATGACTCACAAGGCAGGGCCGTCACTTCCTCCTCGGACGAGACAAATGAACTGCTGACAATAGATTACATCGATAATAATCATACAACCGTCACTGACTCGCTGGGAAATGTCACAACTTATACATTCGATAAAACACGTGGCAAGAGCCACACGATACAAACATCCGGTCCCGGGTGCAGGGAGTGCGGACAGGGCGATATCCAAAAAACATACGATAACAACCTGAATGTTACTTCCATAACGGACGCGCGTGGAAATGTAACAGCAATGTCCTATGATGACCACGGCAATATGCTTTCAAAAACCGAGGCAGTCGGGACAGCAGAAGAAAGAACGACTACTTACACGTACAATGAATTCAGCCAGATACTGACCGTCACCGACAGTGACGGGAATACAACGGAATACGTGTATGATGATTACGGTAATTTAACTGAAGAAATTGATGCGTACGGTAATGTGAGCGTACATACGTATGGTCCTCACAATGAAAGGCTCTCAACCACAGACAGAAACAGCCGCACCTCCACGTACGCATATGATGAATATGGGAACCTTGCCGAGGTTACAGACGCACTGGGGCAGACGACATTTTATACATACGACATCTTCGGTAATATGGTCTCAATGACAGACGCAAACGGGAATTCCACTTTATACGAGTACGACGCCAGAGACCGGCTTACTAAAGAGACAGGGCCCGACGGCAGTGAAGTAATGTATGAATATGACGCCGCGGGGAATAAAACAGCGGTAATCGATGCGATGGGCGGCAGGACGGAATTTACCTATAACTCCCGCAGCCTCGTCGAGAGTACTAGAACCCCTGACGGAAGTTCAGTCCATTACACATACGATACCGGAAGCAATTTAATATCAATGATCACTAAGGATGGCTCAGACAACATGCTTACGAATGAAACCTATTTATATGACGATCATAACCGACGAATAAAGACGACATACACCGACGGGACATATACCGAAAAGGGTTACGATGAGGTCGGGAATGTAATTTCCAGGAGAGATGAAAACGGAAGTATCACCGTGAACACGTATGATGCGCTGAACAGGCTTGCCTCGGTAACTGACGCTGAAGGCAACATCACGTCATACACATATGACAGCAGGGACAATCTGACGTCGGTCACAGACGTGAATGGGAACGCGACATATTACACATACGACAGCCTTAACCGTCTTGTCTCGACAACAAGTCCCGATACCGGCTCTACGACTTATACATATGATAATAACGGTAATATGCTTACAAAAACGGACTCAAACGGGATTACTGCGGTTCATTCATACGATGCATTAAACCGCCTGACATCCATTCAGTATCCTGATCCTTTGCAGAGCATTTACTTTTATTATGACGACGCGCAAACAGAATACAGCGCCGGTAAGCTGACCTTAATGACTGACCCCCCCGGTATAACACGGTATGAATATGATAAAATGGGCCGGGTGACAATGGAGACACGGCAGATAAACGGGCTTAATTACCGGACCCTTTACATTTATGATTTAAACGGCAATGTTTCGACCATTACCTATCCGGGCGGCAGACAGATAACCTACAGTTATGATCAGTTGAATAAAGTCACGTCAGTAAGTGAGACATACCTTGGAGAGACAAGGATACTGGCTGACAATATTACTTATGAGCCTTATGGGGACATTACCTCCATGACATACGGTAATGACATTACAACGTCAAATACGTATGACAGCCGCAAACGTCTGAACAGTCTGACCGTCGGGTCGCTGAAACAGCTTTCCTATACAAGAGATGCTGGAAGTAATATAACTGCCGTAACGGACATTATGAATCCTTCAAACAGCAAGACGTACACATACGATGCACTCAGCAGACTGACCATCGCAACAGGCCCATGGGGAGCAATTACGTACTCATATGATCCGGCGGGGAACAGGACGTACGAGACAACAGACACAGGGAATACCGTTTACAACTATTCCGTCAATTCC
>JBFLYJ010000107.1:0-8857 GCA_040756635.1 Nitrospirota bacterium | reverse complement strand
CGTGCAAGTCTGCATGCAGAGGTTCGGACATATCTCTCCGCACACGGACGCCGGAAGAGGACTGTATTGAAGTACAAGCTGAAGGGCCTCTTTCAGTTTTCCATCCCTTATCAGCTGTGCGCGTTTCTGTGTGGGTATGCCGCTTGGACAAGCGGTCTCACAGGGCGGCGCGTATTTATTATTGTTCCATAGCGGCTTGTATCTTCTGTCATCACCGGTGGTGATATAAGGAAGAACTGTTGAGGGGTGCGTCAGGTACTCCGCGAATATCCCTCCCTTGCCGACGCCGGCCTCCCAGATGTTTGAGCGGAATTCCGCGATCGACATCTTAAAGACCTTTTTCTTTGCACGTTCCTGAGCGGTGTAGGGAATGAGTTTCTTCCACTCGTCTTTTGACCTGGTGAGCTCATCGAGATAATCGGTGCGCTCAATTGCCTTGAGGTAAGGCTTCATATTTTGAGTCAGCCAGGCCCAGTCCTGGTCTGTAAGGTCGAGAAGCTGAACGTCTCCCTTGCTGTACTCCTGTATCGGTCCGCGGAAATATACTGTCCCGCCCACCATGCCGACACATGGACGGTAGCCGAGGACATTTTCGGGATTGCGCGGATTCACGCCGCAGACTACCGCGATACCGCCTGCCTTAAATTCGGCAAAGGTATCGCCGACGTCCCGGAAATACCATGACTGCGGAGGATCAAATCTCGGATTGTGCTTTGTCATAGTGTCGCAGCGTCCTCCGCCGCTTCCCTGCACATAGAGGATGCCCTGCGCCGCGGCATTATGGGCGCCGTTTGTGACGTCTCCGAGCACGGTTATTTTCGCTCCGCAGTTTATCCAGCCGATGTCGTCGGAGGCGCTGCCTTTGACAATAATCTCTGTGCCGAACATGCCCATGCTGCCGAGGCGCTGTCCGACAGGGCCTTCAACGGTGATCTTTACGCTTTCTCCCCTGGGCCATATACGTCCGCCGATGCCGTGCTGCCCGTTAGCGATGACGTGAAGCTCACGCGCTCCCTGACGCACTGCCTCCTGTATCTCTTCCTCGAAGATACGGGACGGGGTCCGTTTACCGTCGATGCTTCCTGTTAATTTTGTTTTCTTCATTTAATTGTCATTCCGTAGGGGTTTGATTAATCAAACCCTTACATTTATTCAATTAACACACGTAATTAATCTGCAGCCTATCCGCGATCGCGTGGTCGTCCGTGCTTATGCCGTCAGACATGCCGATAGGCAATTCCATGCTCCTGCCCATCGGCGCGAAGATCTTCTTCAATTCCACATCGACCGATTTATATACCTCAACGACCCGCTCCGCTACGACATCCGGGTCGAGCCTCCTGTAGAGTTTTGGGTCCTGGGTGGTGATGCCGCGAGGGCATTTGCCGAGATTACAGACATTACAGCGGTTCATTTCATCACCAAAGCATCCTGCCGCGGCCTGCATGATGTATTTCCCGATCGACACGGCGGATGCGCCGAGCATGAACAGCGCGGCGGCATTTGAAGCGAGGTTGCCTTTTTTACCGATGCCTCCTGCCGCGATAAGGGGAAGCTCGTTCTGCTTGCCCTGCTTTATGAGATCGAGATAGCATTCCCTCAAATTTGACGCGATGGGATGTCCCATTGTGTCCATTGATACGTTATATGCGGCACCCGTGCCGCCGTCTTCACCGTCGATCGACAATCCCGCGGCATAGGGATTTCTCACAAGGTTGTTAAGAACGGCCTTGGCGGACTTTGTACCGGATATTTTCGGATAAACAGGGACCCTGAAACCCCAGGCCATGGACATCGAGAGTATCATCTTTGCGACCGACTCCTCGATGGAATACTGCGTCTGGTGAGTCGGAGGAGAGGGGAGGTCTACACCCATCGGCACACCCCGTATCTCGGATATCAGCTTCAGGACCTTGTGGGCCATAAGCAGTCCGCCGTCCCCCGGTTTCGCGCCCTGCCCGTATTTAATCTCTATCGCGCACGGGTCTTCGACCATGTGCGGAAGCGCGCGGACTATTTCATCCCAGCCGAAATAACCGGACGCGATCTGCGGTATGAAATATTTAAGGAATCTTGATTTCAGGAGCCGGTGCGGCATCCCTCCTTCTCCGGAGCACATTACAACCGGCATCCCCTCGACCTCATTCAGATACGTAATCCCCATTGCGAGCCCTTCCCACATGGTAGGGGAGAGGGCGCCTATGGACATGCTTCCTATCATAAGAGGATAAATCTCGCGGACCGGCGGCATGAATCTGCGGGATGTTTTATCCAGCTCGATCTTTCCGTTTACTATTTTTACCGGCAATTCCTCGGCAGGAAGGACCCTTCCGAGATAGGTCCTGATCCTGAACTCGTGTCTCCCGGCGTCAAGGGCCGGATCGGTGAGCATCGATATGCGCGTGAATCTCAGGCGGTCCAGCGTGCCGGGGTTGGGATCGTGTCTCCTGCCGCCCCTTCTGTACGGATGACCGCCCTTATTCTTATGGAAATTGAATTTGTGCTGAGGATTATATTCGGGCTCTATGGCCTCATTGGGACACACAAGGGTACATGTTCCGCACCCGATGCAGTAACGATCGATGTTGGTCGTCTGCTTGACCATGGTCGAAGTGTATCGTATTGTCTTTGGCTCGGGGGTCGGTCCTTCGGACTGGACCGCACGCTTCACGACAACGGCGGGCTCAATCGAAAGCATCGGGCAGACCGCAGTGCATCTGCCGCAGCGTTTGCACCTGTCGTCGCGCCATCTGATAATATACGGGAAGTCCTTTATCGCCAGTTCGTGATTGTGGTCTAACCGTGAAGCTGGTTCCATACAGCCACCTCCTCAGCCCCCGGTTTTATGATGACCATGTCGTATTTCATCGGGAATATGTCCTGTGATTTGTCTCTCATGGGTACTACGCTGTCAAGCCCGCACTCCTCGGACATCAGGCCGTATTTGCCTTTAACTCCCCCGACCGCCCCCGGTCTCAGCTTTTTGGCGTCCTGGACCATTAAACATGTCCCGTCAGGGGTAAAGGCTATAACGCAGTTGGGCCCGTCTATGCAAAGAGGTCTGAGCGACATCTTCATTAATCTCAATGCTTCACTGTCCGGACGACGGTCTATTTCTTCCGGCTTCAGGGGGGTAATAACATCCTTATAATATGTAAGCGGATATCCCAGATGCTTGCACGTGTAGTGCAGAATGTGGCAGAAGACCTCGCTGTCGCTGTTATAACCTATGTATCCGGGGAAGTTCCTGCTTAAAAGGAATTCCCTTATCGGGACAAAGGCCGTGTTCTCGCCATTTGTCATGGACCCGTAGCCCTGAATGAAAAAGGGATGACAGGCATACATGTTGATCGCATAATTGGTGTTCTGTCTTCCCTGGGCAAGGATGATCTTTGCCTTGAGTGAGGATTTGTCCAGACCGAAGAACTCACTCAGCTCAAGAGGGTCGCCGACCTCCTTTAATGTCAGGATATCGGGATAAAATGAAAACACGATGATAGACTCATCGCGCTCCCCTAATTTTCTGAGGGCCAGTCTTGTGGACAGCAGCAGCTCTTCCTTCTCATCCTGCGACCTGTCTTTATAAACATCGGGATAATCATACACCCTCGCGAAATAATAGTCCCTTGGCGTGATCCCCCGGACCGGTTTGATCCTTGGGGTCCACGCGTATTTCAGTTTGAATCCGATCTTGTTCAGATATTCATCGAGAGTATGAAGGCCGTCTTTGGAACATATGCCCGAGAGAATAGGATGGTCTCTTAATTCCTCGAATTCCCCGCCGAGGGTTTTCAGGATGAGACCCATCCCCGAGCCGTCGTGACCTTCCTTCATGGTCTCAAGGGCTGTTATGTTCTCAACAGGAGAAAAATATTCGTTTGAAGTAATTGCAGCCAGTCTGCACATAATCGAGTACCTTTTCGACAAAATAGCGCCTCGACCCAGTGCTGGTGCGAGACGCAGATTGAATGTCCTTTAACGGACTGAAAACAACCGACAGTTATTATAATAAGTTGCAGGCAGTTATTGTCAACCCGCTGATCCAGCCGGAATAACAGTTCCATCTGCTTGAACAGTTCCAACCGCTTGAGCCGTTAAACTGTTCAAGCGGTTCAAGCTTTTTTAGAATTATGCCATGTCTCTATTGATCAATTTACAATCAGAATAGAGATGTTTTCAGCCGGTATCCTGAAGGTGTTTCCGATCAACTGCTTCATCGCGGTCAACGCTTCCTGTTCCGTAGGGTTCTGCGCTGCCCACGTATTAAAGCCGTCTCTCTTAAGGATAATCGAGACAGATACCTTCTGACTTGCCTTTACCTCTGATTCAAAATCAGGAGAAAAGAAATTTACATCAATATGGGTGAAGACCTTGTTTTCAAAGATGGGCGCAATTATACTGTCAATCATCTTCTTTGTCTTCTCGTCGTAGTCTGACTCGATATCATGGACCATGCTTCTCTTTCTGTTCATCATATCCTGGGTAAGAACTTTGTCAATCAGCTCCAGCCGTTTCAATCCTACGTCCCTGTCTTCCTTGTTTATATCAATATCGACTTTTTTATAGGACTCCTGCGTTTCGGCACTGCCTGCGCCGGGATATCCGAGAAATGCCGATATCAGAAGAGTCAAAGCAAAAAAATGTATGATCCTTTTTTTCATCTCTCCTCCTTGTTAAATAAACTCTCTCTCTCTGATTTAATTATATACCCTTATTGATCTGTATATTCTTCGGCCTGAACTGACTTCTTCGTCAGTAAGGCTGATCGTTCTTTTCTCTCCGCCTATTGATACTGTCACATTCTGATCTGTCTTTTTCAGCGCAATCCGTATCAAATCCAGTCTGGCGGGAAGCGTCTGCCAGCAGCGTGTGTCGGGTTCCTCCATTATAAAAAATATCCCACGCACTACTGCCTCCGCCGCAGGATCATACTGATTCCCGACCTGTTGAGAAATAGCCTCTTTGGCAGCAGCCCGTGCTGTTTCTTTGGCAATAATCATGGCTGCGCGCTCTTTAAGAGATGCCCTTATCACTTTCCCTACGTCGGTCGATATGGTATCTGCCGGATGACCAGCAGAGGTATCTATTACCACTCTATCGAAAAAACCGCTTTCAGTCTCCGCATACCGGGGAAAAGAGAATCGTATTGAAGGAGGGATAATGATATTCCCCGGAATCTTTACAGGGGACCTGCCCCGGCTTATAAAAAGAACAAGCTCCGTCCCGGGCTTTTTATTGACCCGGGCCAGGTCTTCTTCGGGTAAGAATTTTTTGTAGAGCTCCGCGTCATCATGGAAACCAAGTTCCATCGCGAGCTGATAAAGCTTTTTTGCTACCGGCGCAGGGTTGTCCATAAGTTCGGCAATCTTTTTGTATTCAATGAAGGCATCATTGATAAGCCCGAGGTTTTCATAACAGAGCGCTACCAGTCCTCTTGTGAAGAAATCATCAGACAGGGACTCGGGATGCTTGTCAAAAACCTGCAGGGCCTGCTTTGCCTCCACGAGAGCAGCTTCATTATCGTTCAGCAGGAGAAAGTCCATCATCAGATACGTATGTACCAACAGCCTTTCACTGTATTCTCCCTTATACTCGGTCAGCCACTCGGTCGTTACCATCGAACCGGCCTGTCTCCCTATATTGATGATCTCCTGCTGCTCGATCAATCCGGATGCCTCGAGCAGGACGGATGTGCTTTCACGGTAAAGCCCCTGATGATGCAGTATAAGCCCCTTTTCCATCAGGAAAAGCAGTTTGTCTCTATTGGAAATCTTCCCGGCCTTGTCAAGGATCTCGGATGCCTTGTCCGGTCTTCCCGCGTAAAATTCATTCCGCGCGTTTCTCAGGGGCGCTGAAGTACAGCCGGTGGCGATAAGGATAATACCCAACAATAGAGCGGCATAGAGACGTTCAGTGAAAGGGACGTAACAGAGGCCTGTCATGACGTAATTATTCTGTTTCATTTCGCAGGATAAAGAGGGCGATGTAACTAAAGAAAGCCGGCATCGGCTGAATCAGCCTACCATCCGATAAACGGTTTGGAGGCTTCTCTTATCACTTCAACCTTGTCTGTCCATTCAATCAGACTTGTTTCGATATCCGTCAGTTCAAGATTGAGGCTGTAATATTGAAGAGATTTCTTTTTGAGACGTACCTGACGGGGCTCTTTCTTTTCGATCGATCTCAGCGTTCCTGTCAGCATATATTTTGCGCCGATCTGACGGGCCCTGGCTATTCTTGTCTCTGTCAGGACGTTGCCGGACTGCTGGTATTCTGTTTCCCTGGCAATATTCTCACGCTGCGTCTCATTGATAAGCCTTGCCTTCCCTGACTCCAGCAGGCCCTGGCGTATATCATCGGTTATGCCGCTTGTACTGATATGCTCCGATGTCCTGTTGGCCACACCATAGACAATAATCACAGGCCTGTCAGCTGCCCCCGCCAGAGGCTGTTTTGTAACAAGGGAATTAATGAGTTTATCGACAATCACCTTCTTGTCGGAAAAATCATATGCCTCGTCATAATGAAGTTCCTCATCGGGCGCCACCGTTCTTGTTGAGACGGTGCAGCCGGCAGATACAATTAAGCAGCCGATTATTAAAAACATATACAAGCATCTTGTTAATGATCTGTTCATATTCCCGGGTCTCCTTTAATTATCCTGAATGATTTTTCATAAATTATAGTATCAGCCGGAGGAATCGTGGTCAAGTCTTGCATCGTGCATTAATCGCCTGCACTCAATTCTCAAGCCTGATCGCTGATTATTGAGAAACCGATGTTGTAAGATGTGCAGTTCTTACGCCACGAACTGAAGAACGCAGACCTTACACCAGCCTATTTCTGGTCATTCTGCCAATATGACATGTTCATTTTACCAAATATGACATTAATTATTTATCGCGTTTTTTCTAACCACATGATTTATATGGAATGTAAGCGATGGCACAAATTTTGCTTTTTTTATAGTGCATTAGCCTAATGTAATCATACAGTTGCGACGCTTTTTCTTTCCTTGGGAGGGGATACAGGTTCCTGATTTTTCTGATTATTGACTCCCGGATAAATTTACCCATTTGATGGGAGAGTTGTATCCATTATAAATAAAGGGGGATCACGAATGAATATGCTGCTAAGGAGCAGTCTCATGGTTGTGATGTTTGCCGTATTTTTTATTTCAGCAAACAATTCTTATGCTGACCTGTATAATCGCGGTGCAGACAGTCTCGGCCACAGATTAATTTATGACAGCGACCTTGATATCACGTGGTACGACTACACTAATCCTGCTGACAGGTGGCAGGATCAGATGAACTGGGCTTCCGCATTAACAGTGAATTTCGGTGGAACTGTTATTGACGATTGGCGGTTGCCTTCAACAGTAGACGGCCTGAATGTTTATGGTTATGATGGCACCACTACAGGCGGCTATAACATAACAGACAGCGAGATGGGGCATCTGTTTTATACAGAGCTGGGGAATGCCGGTATATACGATACCTCCGGCAATACAACCGGATGTGGCGGCAGTTCTCCCTGGTGCCTAACAAATGTCGGCGACTTTCAGAATTTACAGACGGACAACCTTTACTGGTCCGGTACTGAGTATGCTGCACTGACAGGCCAGGCATGGCACTTCCGCTTCGATACCGGATATCAGACCGCCTATCTCAAGGCCAGGCCCGACTACACCATTGCCGTTCGTAACGGCGATGTACCTCAACTCTCAGCAGCACCTGAACCGGTAAGCTCTGCTCTTTTTATTGTCGGTGGAGCGGCATTGGGATTCAGGCGGATGGGAAATAAAATTAATGTAGGGAGGAGAAAATGAAAAAGGTATTGTACCTGGCATTAATGACGGCAGTGGTCCTCGTCTTTTCCATGCAGTCACAGGCAGCCCTGCAAAATCTCGGCGTCGACAGTCTAGGCAACAGGCTTATCTATGATACCGACCTTGATATCACGTGGTACGATTATACGAACAGTCATACTACATGGCAGAATAACATGGACTGGGTATCGGCGTTGTCAGTGGATTTTGACGGCAGTGTGTATGGCGGTTGGCGTCTGCCCAGGACATTTGATCAGAGTTGCATGGGATACAATTGCGCAAACAGTGAGGTTGCGCATCTGTATTATACGGAACTTGGAAATTTAGGGGCCAAAGATGCGGACGGGAATTTTCAGTCAGGCTGGGGGTTGCTGAACACCGGTGACTTTCAGAATCTGCAGACGGACTTCTATTGGTCGGTTACAGAGTCTTCTGCCAATCCGTCCATGGCATGGCTGTTCAATACCTACAACGGTATCCAGAACAACTTCATCAAGACCGTAGAGTACTATGGTATTGCCGTGCATGATGGTAATATCGCAGTCGTGCCTGAGCCGATCAGTTCTGTTCTCTTTATTACGGGCGGGGCGCTTTTAGCAGGTAGAAGATGTGTGAGAAGAAATAAATAGGGTTTTATTAAATTTCACTTGTTAAAGGGCCTGGGACACCCCAGGCCCTTTTTTATCAACGAATGGGCTGAAACTATTAATCCTCTTCTTCCCACTCTTCATTCATGGCAAGGGCGGTGCTTCCGGAAAGGACGGAAAGTTTGACGGCCCCGATGGTGCGGTAGACCTGATCGGGTTTCATGAGTTTGCCGTTGACGGTAAGAAGTTCATCTATGGTAATTCCGAAGAGACGTTCATTTTCCTTTAAATAGGGCAGGATCAGCTTCCAGGCTTTTTGGGTAAAGGGTAATATCTGGCCTCCGTTTAACTGTTCAGGCACTATGCTTTGATGAGGGTCGCGTACGAATATCGCGCCTCCCGATGCGAGTGAAAACAGGTTTGACCCCGGATAAGGGAT
>JBFLYJ010000106.1:0-8882 GCA_040756635.1 Nitrospirota bacterium | reverse complement strand
GATGAGCCTGCTCATGCCATCGACTGGAAGGGAAAGGATTGGACCCCTGATAGTTCCTCTGATGCGGCCCATGCGAATGCGCGCTTTACCGCCCCCGCGTCCCAGTGCCCGGTGATCTGCAAGGACTGGGAAAAGCCCGAGGGAGTCCCGATCGATATACTGATATTTGGCGGACGCCGCACTGATGTAGTGCCGCTTGTGGTCGAGGCCTTTGACTGGGACCACGGTGTCTTTCTTGGGGCCACTGCCGCTTCTGAAACTACGGCTGCCAACATCGGTGCGGTCGGCAACCTCAGGCGCGATCCGTTTGCCATGAAACCATTCTGCGGATATAACATGGGGGATTATTTTCAGCACTGGTTCGACATGGGAGATAAACTGGGAAGCAAGGCGCCGAAGATATTTTATGTCAACTGGTTCAGAAAGAGCCAGGACGGAAAATTCCTGTGGCCCGGGTTCAGCGACAACAGCCGTGTCCTGAAGTGGATGTGCGAACGTGTCGACGGCAGTCAGGGGGCACATGAGACCCTCATCGGGCTATTGCCTGATGACGGAGCGCTTGATCTCAGCGGTCTTGAAATATCCCCTGAAAGCATGGATGAACTCATGAGCATTGACAGTGCAGCATGGTCGGCGGAAATTCCGGACATTGAAAAACACCTTTCGACTTTCGGCAATCGGCTGCCTGACAGATTGAAAAAACAGTTCAAGAAATTTATTGACCGTCTGGGAAGGTAATGACTCTTTGCCGCCGGTTACAGATGTGCGGTTAAACATATCATAATGGCCTCGTTAAGACTGAAAGGCAAGTCCGTCCGGCACCTTGCCGTCATAAAGTCAGATCGCATTGATATTCATTCAATGGGCAGCACGGGACCGCTTTATTATTCTCCTATTATTCCTATAAAATTAGCTGTAACTTGCTTCATTACCCAGGCGTGGTTACAGAAGAGATGCAAATACTCCGATAAGAGAACCATAATTATTAAAGGCTGAAGAAATGGCGATTGATTATAAACACAAAAAAATCCTGATCATCGATGATTTTACGAATTTCAGACGACTCATGATCAGGATGCTGGAGTCATTCGGCGCTAGGGACATAGACGATACCTACAGCGGCGACTCTGCAATCTTAAAGATGCAGTCAAAGCCGTATGATATTATCCTGTGCGATTATAATCTCGGACACGACAAAAAGGACGGCCAGCAGGTGCTTGAAGAGGCAAAGCACCGCGGTCTGATCAGGTACTCTTCCATATTCATCATGCTGACGGCTGAAAACACAATGCCGATGGTCATGGGGGCCGTTGAATATCAGCCGGACGACTATCTCATCAAACCTATTACCAAGGAAATGCTGACAAGAAGGCTGGAGAAGATCGTTCAGAGGAAGGCGGATTTTGAAGTAATCGAGACCGCTATCCGCAACAAGGAGTATATGCGTGCCATTTCTCTCTGTGAGGAACACGCAGACAATAATCCTAAGTACCGGCTGGAGTATATGAGAATAAAGAGCGATCTCTGTATGACTATCGGCCGTTATGACGATGCCGTTGCCGTCTTCAGCGAGGTGCTTTCCCTGAGGGAGATTTCGTGGGCCAAGATGGGAATGGGGAAGGTATATTTCATGAAAGGGGAGTACCTGATGGCAAGGGACATCTTCAGGTCGGTCATTGAAGAAAACAGGACCTACATGGAGGCGTATGACTGGCTCGCAAAGACCCTTGAGGAGCTTGGAGCGCTGGACGAAGCGCTGCAGATACTGCTGGCGGCCGTAGAAATATCACCCAAAGCAATATTGCGCCACCAGACGATAGGTGATATTTCCTCCAAAATGGACGATTACGATACAGCGGAACAGGCGTTCAGGTCGGCCATTTCGATCGGGAAGCATTCGTGTTTTAAAAGCCCTTCTTATTATACCGGGCTGGCGCGAACGATGGTAAAAAAGAATTCCGCGGATGAGGCCCTTTCGGTGCTTGGGGATGCTCGCAGCGAGTTCAAGGGAAACCGTGAAGCCCTGTTTCAGGCGGTCTCCATGGAAGGTATCGTATACAGCGGAATGAACCGGCCCGAAGACGCCAAGAAATCGATTCAGGACGCCACCAGGCTTCTCGAGAAACTTTCGGGCAAGATACCTGTGGAGGCGACCATGGACCTGGCCAGGGTCTGTTTTGATCTGGGAGAAAAAGAAAAGGGCATGCAGTTTATGCAGAGTATCGTGAGGAACAATCATGACAACGACAAGATACTCGGCATGGTGCAGGACGTATTCAGAGACGCGCAGATGGAGGAAGAAGGGGCAAAGATCATATCCGCCACAAAGAACGAAGTCATACAGCTTAACAACCAGGGAGTGCGTCTTATAGAGGAAAGCAAGCTTAAGGAAGCGATTGAATATTTCGAAAAGGCCGCAAAGGGCCTGCCCGAGAACAAGATCATCAACGCAAACGCGGCGCAGGCACTGATGATGTATATGCAGAAGGCGGGGAAAAACGACAAGTACATTTACCTCGCCCTGCAATATCTTGAGAGGGTAAAAAATATCGATCCGTCTTACGAAAAGTATCAAAAGTTGCTGAACATGTACGAAAAAGTGGCCGGGTCTCACAAGAGTCCGGATGCTTGAGGTTCTTTGTAATGGACGATAATGAAAAAAAGATAGACTTCTCGGCGTTTCTGGCCTCCATGGCCCATGACATGAAAAATTCGCTCGGGATGCTGCTTAATACGATCGATGAGGTCGTCAGCACATGCAAGCCCGATAAATGTCCATCGCACAGGTATCTTTCTCAGATGCAGTACGAGGCAACGCGGGTGAACTTTAATCTCATCCAGCTGCTGACATTGTACAAGATGGACCGCGGCCAATTCAGTATTAATATATCTCACTACCCGGTTTCCGAGATTATTGAAGACATAGTCCTACAAAACAAACCCTTGCTGGACTTTAAGGGCATCGAGATATTTACTGAATGCCCTGATGATTTGACATGGTTTCTGGACAGCAATCTCGTGTCGGGAGTTATTAATAATATATTGAATAACGCATACCGTTACGCCAAAAGCAAGATCTTGATCCGGGTTGAAGAAAACAACGGGTGGCTTGCTGTCGGAATAGAGGATGACGGACAGGGGTATCCTGAAGAAATGCTGGGAACGGGGCTGCGGGCCGGCAGCGGGGTCAGTTTCGCGACCGGCAGTACGGGGCTCGGGCTTTATTTCGCCTCGATGGTCGCAAAACTTCACAAGAACAAAGACAGAGAAGGTAATATATCGATCAGCAACGGCGGTGAATACGGCGGTGGCTGTTTTACTGTAAACCTGCCGTAAGGCATTAATTTAAGCGGCCGGAAAATCTTTTCTTTATCATCAGGAAGCAGTTCTGACAAGATTAAAATTGAAATGCATAAAAAGACATTAGTCAATGTATTGGGTGTTGTATATGCACATGTGAAGACCAGTGACGGCGGCGATCTTTACCTGACCAGATTTGCGGAAAAATACCTCAGGCATTTCGACACGCATAACTGGTATGAATCCAACTGGTTTAACACGCACAAAGTTAGACTCAAGGGCACGGGCTCCGTCTATAAACTGCCTACCAAAAAGGTGGACGGCAAAATCCTGAATCTGGTCGTAAAGAACTGCCGGGTCGGAGAGGATGTCCCTATAGATACGCATACTTTGATGGAATTCTGCGATGCTGAATTTAACAGCCCGTGGGAAGAGTTCTCTCTTGTTATGGAAATGCGAGAGGGCCGTTACGGACCTAAAGATTTAAAGATCAACACTCAGCGCCCCATGGTCATTTATGTCCCGCCGGAGATAATGCAGATGTGGCAGAGCGGCAGGTCAAAGGCGAAAATAAACCGGATCAGGGCCCGGCACCCCGGCATCGATATAGATATACTTAAACAGTACAAACTTATCTATGAATGGATAGAGGGTTATAATCTGCCGGAGGTCTTCCAGTATATAAACGTTGAAGACGACCTTCGAGTCCATCATCTTAAAACAATAGACAGGATAGTGACATCCGACCTTGATAAAAAGGGGTATCTGGTCGCGGACATGAAACCGGAGCATATTATAATCAGCGAAGGGGACACTGAGCGGATAAGGGAAATAGGGGAGGCGCGTACAAACAGCTGCAGGGATGACCAAATATACTATCTGTATAATCTTATCAATATCGGGAAGTATTCGGTGGTTGATTATGAACTCCTGCTCCGTACTCCTGATCATGAAACTGAGGTGAAGCAGTCGAGGCGGCATTCCTATCTTGATGATCAGAGAGACCGTTTTACGCCGACGCCGCTGCCTGATCATCTGACAAACATGGAGATATTCGGCGTGCCGTATATTTACGGACATGCGGAAAGCACGGGAGGACATCTGTGGGTCGTCGGAAAGAACGCGCGCCTGTTTGATTACTTTCTGCCTGAACGCTGGAGAAAGACCCCTTCGATAAGACTTTCTGATACCAAGGACGTGTTCTATACGATCACAAAGGACAATATTCATCTCGTCTGGGAAACATCTAGGGTCGGGGAAATGCCGGATGAGGAAGAGATGAGGATCAATCCCAGGATACGTGAATCAGGCATAAACAGCCCCTTCGAGGAATTTGCCATAGCTCATCACCTGAACAAACTCGGCATCCCCTGTGTTTATGTGAGGGCGATCTATATGACAGGCACTGCCAAGATAGAGGCGTCAATGGACCTCAGAAGATACGATTCACATAAGAATATTCTGGACCCCGAAGGTAATCCCATCCTTCAGGAAAACCATAATTATATTACAATCCGGGGTTACTTTAACGGACCGGACCAGTGGGTGGCACAACAGACGGGACCGCTTTATGCTCCTGTGGACCTTGCCAGGGCGATAATGAGGGGAATGATTGAAGAATCGCAGTGCAGGATGCTGTTCAGACAGGTGAAAGAGAATCTCAGGGACGTTAATTACGACGGATCTCTGCTGAAGCTCGATGATCTGCTGCTCGCGGTAAACGGGAATGGTGAAATTGTAAGAGACAGGTCCGGCAGTCCGTTAGTCGTTATCTGTAACTTCGAACATATATGGAAATGCTCCGACGGGCCTGATTTTAGCTGTCCCTGAAGCATAAACCGCCTGTAACAAAGCACCCGGGACATACACGCCTGAACACATAAATGATGATGTTTAGCAGGTCAGCGCTTGATCACGTTTATAACTATGGTGGAGATGACCGCGGTGACCCTTCGATTTCGTTTTCTTCCCACTTTTGTTTTATTGTCCGCTATCGGTCTGGACTCACCATAAGCCATGACTTTCAGCCGCGCAGGTTCTATGCCGGAGGAGATAAGGTGCTTGACCACCGCTTCAGCCCTTCTCCGCGACAGTCCGAGATTGTATTCCTCAGTTCCGATACTGCAGGTGTGGCCTTCGATCACTGCTGCAGTATCCGGATATTGTTTCAGGAAATTCGAGACCTTCTTTAAATGGTCATTGTAAATGGTTTTGATCTTTGACTTGTCAAACTCAAATTCCACCTTCAGCTCGATAGAGACCGTGTCCTGACGGGTAACCGGACAACCCTCGTCATCTACCAACACGTCCAGCGGCGTATCCGGACATTTGTCCGCTTCATCATAAACCCCGTCTTTGTCGCTGTCCTGCGGCGGCAGCGCGGCACTGATCGGAACAGGGGCCGCCGCGGGTATTTCAGGCACCTCAACAGGGGCGGCAACAGCAACAGGCTTCTCCGTAATTACCGCGCTTGGTGGGGGAACCTTTTTCTCCTTGGCGCCAAAGAAATATGTCAGACCTATTGTATAGGCGAAATTGTTGTGCGAATTGGCAAGATCAATAATATGGCGGATGTCTCCTCTTACTGTTAAGGACTCCGTAATGAAGGTTTTTAATCCTGCTCCGTAATTGAACAGGCCGGTTGTATTGCTGCCGTTATTTTCTCTGTCGAGCGTAATGGCGCCGAATCCTGCCGCAACATAAGGGACGTATTCCCCATCAGGCATAAAGTGATAAAGTCCGTCGAGACGGTAAGAATAGATTTTTCTGTCATCATCATTTGGCTTGTAGTCGCTGTATACGTAGTCGAAAACACCTTCTGCTCCCAGGTGTGCCCCGAAATTATATCCCATTCCGATACCATGTACAGGGGCGTTGGATATGTCCTGGTCATTGTCAAAGACATACCATCCCGCATGGGGGGCGATCGTGAAAGTCCCCGGCTTTATCTGCGCAGATACATTCATGTAAGAAACCGCAAAAGAAAAAAATATTATTACAATTGCAGTAAGAAGACAGGGCTTTTTCATTTATTACCTCCCCGGATAATAAATATCATGTGACATATTAAGAAAGCCACCGAGGGGAGTTGAACCCCTAACCTCCGCATTACGAATGCGATGCTCTGCCGAGTTGAGCTACGGTGGCTTGGTTTCTAAAATTTTGCACTAATATAATACACCAGAACTTGGCCGCTATTCCACTAATTATATCAATGGTATATTAAAAATCAATCTGTGATGGAGTGCGGGAAAAAAGAAGATTTGTAAGGATAGTGCAATGGTCTGAAAATTATTTATCTGGCGGGCGGGATAGTACTGAAGAGAATGCCAGACCCTGAAAAATGCGGATGTGTCGAGCGGACAGATCGCGTCTATCCGCCTTCGGCTATTCTTTCTTCTTCTTCCTGACGGGTTTTACAGTCGATGCACAATGTTGTGACCGGCCTTGCCTCTAGACGCTTTATACCGATTTCGTTGCCGCATTCGTCGCATATGCCATAAGGTCCGTTTTCAATACGCTCGATGGTCTCTTCAATTTTTTTCAGCAGCATGCGTTCTCTGTCTCTGAGCCTGAGCATGAAATTCCTGTCGGCTTCCGCCGTGGCCTGATCACCCATGTCGGGGAAGTTCAGCTCCGAGGGAAGACTGCTGAGCGTCTCTTCTGCCTCTTTAAGCAGAGACTCTCTTTGATTAAGAAGGTCCTGTCTTATGCGCTGTATTACCGCTTCTCTCTCGGTCAGTGTTGTCTTTTTCGGTGCGGCCTCTTTTTTCTTTTTTGAAGGAGCAGCGACGCTCTTTTTCTGTGGTTTTGACGATTTGGAAGTTGATTTCATGTTCTTGCTTTTATCTTTCTTTACCGATTTAGTTGTCTTAGCAGCTTTTGTGCTCGATTTCTTGGCTGTAGTTTTCTTTGTCATATTTGTCCTCGGTAATTTTCTAGATTTTAAATAAGTTGTAACTTAACAAATTTATTACAACTAAGTCAAATCATCCTGGATGGTCTGTCAACATGCGGGTTTGCTTGACAAAGTTTCTTTGTTTAAATTACTTTATCCAGGAAAATCGGTGCGGATATTTTGCGGTTTGTTTGCTGTTGTTGTCTTGTATTCAGCCTGGGGTATTTTAAAATTTGTCAGTCATTTACGGATCAAAAAGAGGAAGTTGCTGCAGTCGGATCCGGAGGGTCTTGCTTCAGACGGACAAACGCCGACATTTCTGGACGATGCGGCCCCTGACTTTGTGTTAACAATTATGAATGTCTTTCGTTGGAGGTAGATATGCTTCTTGGTGTAAATGTTGATCATGTGGCGACCGTAAGAGAGGCCAGGCGGGAGATTGAGCCTGACCCGGTAACCGCGGCTGAAATGGCCGTACGCGGAGGGGCTGACGGCATTACCGTACATCTCAGGGAAGACAGAAGGCACATCCAGGATAGAGACCTGATAAGCATAAGGCGCAGGATATCAATAGAATTAAATCTTGAAATGGCCGCTACAAAAGAGATGATAAACATCGCGCTGACGGTGAAACCCGATATGGTGACGCTTGTCCCAGAGAAGAGGGCCGAACTTACAACAGAAGGCGGGCTTGATTTAGCAAAGGGAAGAAAGAAAATAAAAAACGCAATCGACATAATTCAGGGCAGGGGGATACCGGTCAGTCTCTTTATAAATCCATCAGTGTCGGATATCCTGATTTCAAAAGAACTCGGCGCCCGGATGGTTGAGATTCATACCGGACTCTATGCCAATGCTAAGGGTGGACAAAAGACTTTAGAGCTTAACAGGGTCAGGAAGGCAGTCAAAAAAGGTCTTGATTTAGGGCTGCAGGTCAACGCGGGTCACGGGCTTAATTTTTCGAATGTAAAGAAGATCGCTGCTATCAAGGGCCTGAGAGGTCTGTATATAGGCCACAGTATAATCGCGAATTCAATTTATATGGGCATAGAAAAGGCCGTGGGAGAGATGAAGCGACTCATCAAGATAAGCAGCAGGCAGTGAATAAACACCGGTCGTTATTTTAGCTCTCCTTAACACAAAAGTGATAAATGAACATGTAACCGGCTTTCGTGACTACTGCACGTTTTCTGTCAGCAGGTCCGGTTTTCTTCTGTTAATCCCTCTTTAAGATCACATCAACCATTGTTTTTCTCTCCTGATTAAAGAGCTTTTTAATCTTTTCCCTGAAGGCTTCAGGAGTGAGGAGTGATTTATGGGTGCCCATTACAATCTTGATTTCGGGGAATTTCTCTTCCAGGGCTTTCCTGTATTTTTCCTTGAACGGACAGAGAGTCGTGATGCAATACGTGAAATGGATCGCGTCAACTTTAAATTCAGTTAATGCCTTTATCCTTTGCAGGAGCTTGTCAGGACCCGTCAGAGTAGGACATCCGGGACAGTTGATAATACCGACCAGGGTCAATTCCTTGTCTTCGGGATATTCCTCGAAAGCGCCTCTCCGTTTCCTGAGATCGGCAAGACAGCTCGAAGAAGAGCATCCGAGGTCCTGGGTTGTATTGGAACAGGTCAATATACCGATTCTTGCCATACCTTATTCTCCTTTCATATATAATGGTAAATA
>JBFLYJ010000105.1:0-8939 GCA_040756635.1 Nitrospirota bacterium | reverse complement strand
TGTGAACAAATTATGAAGCCCGCTTTCGCGCCCCGAAGAGAAGAGAGACACTATCAAAAACTGAAATACCATATTACAATGGAATATCATAAGTGCCCGGTAAATATTCGAAGCGGACATGCGTGCTTAAAAATATTTATGGCAATACCTTAGTGGATGCATAATAATGCAAAGCAGGCATGATACAGTATTTTCGGCTCATTCTCCTCCCGCATCCTGCGGTACTCCGAGGCTTTTGCCTGTTCAGACCTCCTGTCTTCGCTACAGGCAAAAAAATCCGCTCAAATACTGTATCATGCCTGCCGTCTCTTGTTGAATAAAGGGAATAAGCCATCAAAACAAATGGTTAAATCATATTGCGTCATAAATATTTATTAAGCAGGGATGCCCGGACTTACTCTAATCAAATATTTACCGGACACTTCTGCTGAAATATAATTAAGGCACTGCGGAAATTTATGCAGACCTCTCTGCAATAACTGCGGCGGGTAACATCGATCTTGATGATCAGTCCGAAACCAAATATGTTATGCTACGTGCATCTCTGACATGATATAATGGTCGGAAAGGAGCGCGTATGAACAGGAACATGGGATTTTTTCTATTTGTATTTATTGTAATTCTTCTGGCGTTATCAGCGGGCTCCGCTGCCTTCAATCTGTACATTGACTGGCTCTTTTTCAACGAAACGGGTTTTATCGGGGTATTCAGTACCACACTTTTCGCAAAGGTAAAGACAGCCCTGGTATTCAGCTCCGTTTTTCTCATTTATTATCTGGCAAATATATCGGCGGCAAACAAAATTGATTTCCCGCACAGGAATCTCCACATATTCGGGGATACCATTAATCCCGTAAAAACATTTACTATCGACAAACCGGTCAAACTGTTGACCTTTGCGGCCGGCTTTGTCATAGCCTTTCTTGTTGCGCTGTTCGGCGCCGCCAAGTGGGAACAGGCGCTGCTTTTTCTTAACCGGCTGGACGTGGGTATCAAGGACCCGGTCTTCAGCAGGGACATCGGCTTTTATCTTTTTACGCTGCCGATGATAGACACCCTTAAAAGCTTTGCCACTCTCACGGTCGTGCTTACGGCCGCGGCAACAATCCTGAACTATTTTCTCAGGGGCGGCGTTTCAGTATCAGAAAAGAGCATCTCTCTTCATCCGGGAGTAAAGAAACATATCGGTGTTATGGGCATCTTCGTTTTCGGTATTCTGGCCCTGAATTTTTATATCGAAGCGTACAGGCTGATGTTTACCGGCAATGCCCTTATCTTCGGGGCCGGGTACGCGGACATAAACGCGAAACTTTTTACACTGCGTCTGCTCGTTGTCCTGACGGCGGTGACATGCCTTTTCTTTATATTCGCCCTTATAAAAGGCAAGTTCAGCTGGGCAGTGGTCCCGGCTTCAGTAACGGCTATTGTCTACGCAGGCGGTATGATCGTCTACGCCCCCCTGCTTCAGAAATTTAAAGTCGCTCCCAATGAACTTGAACTCGAAAAACCCTATATTGCCAGCAATATCAAATTCACGAGATTCGGATATGACCTTGACCGGATCGAGGTAAAGCCTTTTGACGTGGCATATAACCTTACTGCGGACGATATCTCAAAGAACGACGCGACGATCAAGAACATCAGGCTGTGGGACAACAGTCCTCTGCTCAGGACATACAGCCAGCTTCAGCAGATCAGGACTTACTATAAATTTATCGATGTCGATAATGACAGGTACACGATAAACGGCGAATACAAGCAGGTCATGCTGTCGCCGCGGGAGCTTTCATACAGCGACCTGCCGAGTAAATCATGGATCAATGAGCGGCTCGTATTTACTCACGGCAACGGGCTTTCCATGGGTCCTGTCAGCAGTATCACGAAAGAAGGCCTTCCGGAATTTATCATCAAGGACATCCCGCCGGTCTCTGAAGCGGATATAAAGGTTTCCCGGCCGGAGATATATTACGGAGAGATCCCGAATGATTATGTGATAGTAAAGACCAAGGTGCAGGAATTCAGTTATCCCACTGCCAATGAAAATATCTACACCAAGTATGACGGCAGCGGCGGGATTGAGCTGTCATCTTATTTCCGTCGTTCCGTCTTTGCCGCTAAATTCAATACGGCAAAGATCTTCCTCTCTACTGATATAACCCCGCAGAGCAGGATCCTGCTGTACAGGAACATAAATGAAAGGATTTCCAGGATAGCCCCGTTTCTACTCTATGATTCCGACCCGTACATGGTTGTATCAGGAGATGGAAAACTCTACTGGATGATTGACTGCTATACAATTTCAAGGAACCTGCCGTATTCGTCCCCTTATAACAGAAACATCAATTACATAAGAAACTCTGTGAAAACAGTGATCGACGCGTACAACGGCAGTATCAAGTTTTATCTCAGTGATCCTGAAGATATTATGGCCAAAGTATATTCAAGGGTCTTCCCCGGTTTGTTCAGTCCTCTTTCAGAGATGCCGGGAGATTTAAAAAAGCATATCCGTTACCCGCAGGGCATGCTTGAGGTGCAGGCCCGCATGTATGCGTCCTATCATATGACCGACCCGAAGGTGTTTTACAACAAGGAGGACCTCTGGGAGATACCGACGTACGGCGACAAACAGATGGAGCCTTATAACACCATCATGAAACTTCCCGGAGAAGGTAAAGAGGAATACATTCTGCTCATACCATACACTCCTTCCAAGAGGGACAACCTCGCTGCATGGATGGCTGCGCGGTGTGACATGCCTGATTACGGGAAGGTCATTGTATACGTCTTCCCGCGCGACAGGCTTATTTACGGACCGGGGCAGGTAAATGCCCGAATTGACCAGGACGCCTATATTTCTCAGCAGATAACCTTGTGGGGACAGGTAGGTTCGCAGGTAATCAGGGGCAGTCTGCTTATTATCCCTATAGAAAATTCGCTGCTTTATGTCCAGCCGTTATATCTCGCAGCATCTGACAAGGTCGGCCTGCCTGAGCTTCGCAGGGTCATTGTCGCATACGAAAATGATGTGGTAATGGAGGACAACCTTGAGCTCGCACTGAGTCGCCTGTTTTATAAAGACAAGGAGATTCCCGCTGCTGCGGCCGAGACAACCGCACAGGTCCGGAGGTCGCCCGAGACGCTTGCCCGAGACGCGATGAAGGTCTATGAAAAGGCCCTGCAGATGCAGCGGCAGGGAGACTGGGCTGGTTACGGCGAGCAGATAAGGGAACTCGGACAGATATTGAACAAGATGGCGAAGTAAGAAAGCCATAAACTATTAGCAAGTAGTTATAAGCCCCAGGAGAGCATGCTTGTCCAAAATACATTTATGAGAGAATCTAAACACCTCATAAACACAATAAATCAGCATTAAGCTTTTAGATTAAAAATAAAAGATAGAAAACTAAAAATATGGAGGGGAAAATATTTAATAGTACTGTTCCATATTTTTGATATTTGATATTTCATTTTTTATCTGTTTACGGTGTTGCAGGGAATAATTGGATCAACTGCAAGTCTGCTTCAACGAAGTATTTACTGACAGCTGAGTGCTTCTGGCTGACAGATTTATGGATTGAACAGTCCTGTGCTTAAATAACGGTCCCCCCGGTCAGGGAAAACAACGACAACTTTTTTACCCTGTCCGAGCCTGGATGCGACCTTCATGGCCGCGAAAGCGGCAGCGCCGGAAGATATGCCCGCAAGAATACCCTCCTGCTTTGCGAGCCTCCGGGCCATAAGCGCGGCGTCATCATCGGTAACCGGGATTACCTCATCATAAATTTTTGTGTTCAGCACACCAGGGTAGAAACCTGCACCTATCCCTGCAATCTTATGAGGGCCGGGATTTCCCCCTGACAGGACAGGTGAAGCGGCGGGTTCAACAGCCGCTATCCATATTTCTGGATATTTTGATTTCAACACCTCTCCGACCCCGGTGATTGTTCCCCCCGTGCCGACACCAGCGACAAAGCCGTCGATGTCGCCCTCAAACGCATCGATGATCTCAACAGCGGTCGTCTTTCTGTGTATGTCGGGGTTTGCCGGGTTTTCAAACTGCATCGGCATGAAATAGTCCGGATTGTTTTTTAATATCAGCTCCGCCTCTTCAACCGAGCCCATCATTCCCCTTGAGCCGGTAGTTAAGACAACTTCAGCTCCATATGCCTGGAACATCAGTCTTCTCTCGACCGACATGGTCTCCGGCATGGTGAGGATCAACCTGTAACCCTTTACAGCGGCGATAAGGGCAAGGCCGATGCCGGTATTTCCGCTTGTCGGCTCGATAATTGTTCCCCCCGGCTTAAGCCTGCCGTCCTCCTCTGCGGACTCTATCATCGAAAGGGCGATCCTGTCCTTGACCGATCCTCCGGGATTGAAGCCTTCCAGCTTGGCCCATATGACGGCATCTCCAGAACCGGTGATTTTATTTAGACATACCAGAGGAGTATTGCCTATTAGTTCTATTATGTTTTCATTAAGGTTCACAGGTTGCTCCTGATAAAGTTATGGGGAATTATAACATATAACTAATGGTCTTCCTGCAGTTTAATGGCAAGGCTCACAGCTGAAGGCTGTGGTTAACTCATTTCAAAACTTACTAAGAACTACATTATGAAATCCACATTTCTGTCATACCGGCGAATTTGCATATAAAGTCCTGGATTCCCCCGGCTTAAGCCCTGCCGGGGCAGGCTTGTCAAGCCCGGAATAACGGCCATGAGGCTTTCTCAAATTATGCCTTGGCATATCAGAATGGTTAAAGGAGGTGCCGGCAGCCGATGCTCCGGCCGCCGACGAGGGTGAATCGTAAAATGGTTCACTATTAAGATATAAAAAAGTTTTGAAGGAAATGTGAAGAACACCGCGTATAATATAATTACAATAGTCCTGATCTCAAATTCTGTAATGCAAAGGAAGGTTTTCCAATGGCGGAGGAGATTGACTGGGGGAAGAGCCTCAAAAAAGCGTCCGAGCAGGCAGAGAGAGAAAACAAACTCTTGCTTGCCGCTTTTCTCAGCCCAGATTGTGAGGCGTGCATTAGAATGAACAAATGCACACTGATTACCGAAAGCGTTCAGGTGTACATAACCAGATATTTTGTCCCCCTTAAATATGAATCAGGCATAGATTCCGAGCAGTTCATGCGGTTTGGCATAACTGCAAAGCCAGCGATTATTGTGCTTGATTCTGCCGGTAATGAAATATTCAGAAAGATAGGTTATTTCGATCCCGACGTATTTATTGATAAGCTCGAAAAGGCAAGGAAGAAAGCCGCCCACCGTAAACTAAAGATGAAATAATGTGTACTATACAGCCTTCACTTCTCACCTTGTTTCGAAGCGAAGGTCAGTGATTTATCAGGTTGATGGTTTACCGAGCCGTAGCTTCGAAAATGTCCCCGTGCTGATTAGCCCGACTTCGCCTGATGGCTGCGTCGCGGCAGCCTTCACTTCTTACTTCGTTTCGAAGCGAAGGCTGGTGGAGCTGAACGGAATCGAACCGTCGACCTCTTGAATGCCATTCAAGCGCTCTCCCAACTGAGCTACAGCCCCATGAGCGGTAATAATTATAACATAGAAAGCAGAAAAGCTAAAATATGCAGCCGGAATAATGGACAGACTAAATTACAGTAGCGCTGAACCCCTATCTTTTTTCGGGGCATGCCGAGTTGTATAAAATCATGCTGTCGGGACTGATATCTTTCCACTCCCTGGAGTAGGAAGAGAATGCCGGGTTCATGCCATTGCGCTCTTCAAGAATCCGGAGCTTGGCCTGCGAACAGTTAATCGCCAGCAAATCTACAAATTCTTTTTTGTCGACCGAGGTTTTTACAAACAGATTAACAACATTCTCATGCGGATGTGAAATATTGTCGGGTGCTATAAATATAGGTACGCCGCTTTTTGTATTGCCTATAGGCTTCCATTTCTTAATCAGATTACCGGCAGTAACACTTGGGCTGACTTGAGTGTTGTTAGCGCCGGAACCGGCTTTGTCCCGTTTTACAAGTAACATTACATTAGGCAGTGACGTAGTCGTCTTGGGTTTATCATCTTTTGCTATGCTCCCCTTGTCTGCTTCCGTGGCTTTTGCGGTATGCTTGACTTCTAACACCGGCATTGGTGCCGGCACATCCACAACTGGTTTTACCTCAGGAGCTTTTACCGGTTCAATAGACTTCACAGCCGTTTTCGCCTCAAGAACATTTTGCAACTCCGGGGCCTTTGTTGCTTGTTTGACTTCTAACGGCCGCGCAGTCTCAGGCACTTTCACAACCGGTTTTATCTCAGGAGTTTTCTCCAGCCTGCTGCCTGTTGCAGCTAAATTTGTTTCTTCAGGCTTTGCCGACCGGGATGCTGACGGCTGCTTTTCTGCAGTTATCTGCTGCTTGACGTTTGACGTTTTTTCAGAATCAATTGATGATGCAATTCCAACATCCTTCTCATTTTGTAAGGCCTGGAGGTCCTTGAAGGTGGAGTCAATTTTTGCAATCAGGTCGATTTTCTTGGGCTTTTCCAGATGTTCTGACGGCGGCTGGACAGCAACGCTCGATTTATTCTTGACGATAATGTCGTTATTTATTTGGGATGCATTGTATTTTGGGTTTTCTGTCTTCGCCGAAGGCGACTCTGTCTTTTGGCTTTTAACTTCAGCCGTATCAATGGGTCCTGGAGGATTAATAACAGGTGTTTCCTTTCGGGGCAATGTTTGATGTAAATCAACTGCTTTGTCCTTTTTAACAGAAATGTTATCTTTCGTTGTCTCAGGTTTGGCCGGTTGAATATCCGTGGGGGCTTTCAACCCCGCGTTATTTGTCGGCATATTATCATAAGGGAGAACGTCTCCCTTTTTCTCTACAGATTCAGTGTCTGTTGATTCCGTTTCAACCGGTGTGATATCCGATGTGTCGTGATTTAATTTTTCTATCATCTTCGGCAGGGCGATCGCCAGGATAATCATAATGACCATAACGAACGGCATATACAGCCAGACTTTCTTTTTGCGATTATTGTCCGTATGAATTATATTGTCTAAATAAGGGACCCCATCTGTTGCCTGCCCGGATTTTGAGCTAACGGGGGCGGTATATATATTCACACCTTCAGCATCCGCTTTTTCAGTAATATCGGTACGTGCCGCTGCGTCAGCCGCCTTGGTATCTACCGGTGACTGTGCGGGTTCAAGATCAGTTTCTTTATCCTGTACAGACGCGGCTTCAATGTCGTTGAATAAATCCTCTTTATTTTTTGCTTGTATTATCTGCTTAGCGGTGTCGATAGTGCATTCTCCAATGACATCACGCGTAATATAAGTCCTTTCATTGCCGGTTAGTTCACAATGCTCCACTGCACTTAAAGAAGCACGATTTGTTCGGGTCGAATGCGATTCGGACGACGGCTGGTCTGCCGAACCGGCACGTGAAACAGCGTCAGTTTTTGCTGTATTACCTGTAAGCGGAAGGTCTTTAGAATAAGTGTCGACCGGTTCCGCGGTATTTGGGTCGTCACGCAGTGCTGACATCAGTTTTAGTATTTTTGTCTTTTGCTCTTCGCTGACCTCGAGAAATTTTATTCCGATTATATACTTATACCAGGAATGGTTCCGCCACATTACCTGGCCCGATATGTCGACGCTCCATTCTGAATCGGGGTGCTTTAACCTGAACTGCAATATATCTCCGCGCTGACATTCGATTGTCTGCGATTCGAGGCTAAAGCCGTCTGGTGAGAGGTCCCTGGTTATTCCTATTGAAAACCCGCCGGTTGATCTCAGCGGCTTAAATTCAACAATAAGAAAAATATCATATCTTTTTAGTTTTCTTTTGTCGTATATCATCGCTTTTTCATTGACAGTCCTTTATCACTTATACTATTCGGCATTTTCAGACATTTATTTATTATATTGCATTATTATGCAAGATTAAAATGATTATTAATTGAATTATCCAAGCACTGGTAACGGATTCATCATAACGCAATTGTCACGGACTTTTTTTACAATTTCGAAAACATATGTGCCTGTGATGCGAGTTTTGGATAAATCATTATTAATCATCATGTTGCAGCCCAAATTCAAAGGGCTGCCTTGGCCCAAGTATAAGCAGAGAAGCGGTTTTTACCGGAAATTATTGAAAAATGAGATGAAGCAGTTTCAAAGACTTTCTTTGCCAGAAAGTCTCTGTGAGCCCGACTCTCCAGGTATTATGTTCTTTCGACATCTTTAATATTGTGGGACCCTCTGCGTTATTATGAGTAATGACTATTTCAGCTTCTTCCTGCTTCATAATGCCCATTTCCCACTCGCTGTTCTCAAGTATCATGTCGGCATCGAATGACCGCTTAAATGAATTCCAGTAATTCTTGAACATCGTTCCCCTGCTGTTAAAGTCATCTGCAATTTCTTGCCTGCTGATGTCTTCATTTATTTCCCTGGTGGCTTCGTAGACATCACTGATAATCGTCCGGTGCGAATTGTCGGACAATAAGTCCCAGGCAGAATCGTAATCGCCGGCTTTCAAAGATATGAAAAATTTTTCCGCTGCAGAGAGGATCGGTGCAAGCGCTCTGTATTCGGCATCGTGCGCGAATGAACTTCCGGACGGCATTATATGACTTAAGACAAAAACAAGGATAAGAGAAGTATATCTGTTCATATAACTTTCACGAATTTCCCTGATTCCGGAAAAAATCCGATTGCGTCTCAGGCTGATGAAGAAATCATAATCGGACCTTGAAGATATAAAGAGAAAGATATTCCGAGGCTTCGGCCTCTAGTGATTTGAGGTGCTCCCGCCGCCGCCTCCACCGCCACCGCCGCCACCACCGCCGCCCAGGGCGAAACCGACGCCTGCCAGCGCTGCAACACCTATTGCTATCCACGTTATGGTCCCGCCGCTGAGACCGGCCGCAACTGTGCCTGCGGCTGCTGACCCTGCT
>JBFLYJ010000104.1:0-8947 GCA_040756635.1 Nitrospirota bacterium | reverse complement strand
TTGTTCCGCCATAACACTATTCATATATGATGAATTATTGCTTAAGAAGACAAGGTGTTTATATTGCATGTCAGCGGCAAAATCCACAAGGTTCGTCACAAACGGATCCCGATCATAAAGCACGGAGCGCGTTGAGCTCATGCCGAAGTTTAAATTGCTTTCGATAAAATAATAACCTTCAGGTGCCGGCAGGAGATCGATACCCACAACAACACCATAGCTGTTGTGGCAGCCCGAATCATGGTAAAAACCTCGATATGCGGGACGCTGCGGGACATTCCTTGCATAACATACGGCCAAATCCCACGGCTCTATACCCAGCAAGTTCATGAGTCCCGGAAAGCTCAGCCGGCTTGAAAATCTTCTCATGAAAGCGATCCGGAATCTGTACATTTTATGCAGAGCGTGCGCGGGTCCGCTCCTGAACAGTACTGCAAGAGCATGGGAAAGTCTTGCCAGTCGTTTAAACCCATGCCCCGAGAATGAATAACGCAGCCTGGTCATGATCTGCGCCATCCGAATATGCCAATTGCCGATCTCATGGCCAGCCATCGACCACCGGTCTTCTCTCATTATCGTTTCCACAACCTCATCTCGAATCTTATCCGGCAGCAAATCAAAGGAGCCTAAATATTGTTCCGGGAGAAGAGTTTCATCATCTATGCTCTGCCTTTTTTTGATTGCGCGCCTGAGAGTGCGGGATACATGCGGCGGCATGTATCTGCCACGATCAAAAGATGCAAGTGTCTGCAAAAAGACATTGTGAACAGAATCAAGCGATATCATAGAATCCTTTTTGATCTGCTTTGAACAACTTTGCATGACGGTAACCAATTCTGCTTGAGGGAACGGTGAAATGATTACCTTTTCTGATTCATGGCAATGTCATTCTGCTGAAAATTGACGATGTAATGCATAAAATTATCTGCTTCCAACTCCTGTACATTCCTATGCATCAGGATCATCATCCAGAGCAACCAGAGGGATTTATACCATAACGTATCGAGGAAAAAGCTCGATACAACCATTGCGGACAAGGCTGCTTTCAACATAATCTTATCACTTTCAGAAACATGAAAAGATGAAACTATCGCCCGATAATGACTTCCGATTCCCAAGACCAGAAGAATAAAACCGATGATGCCTAGTTCTACAAAAATTGCGAGATATATGTTATGAGCAGCCCTCCCCCAGAATTTCGAAAAGGGCGTATAATGGGCGAATTCCTTGAATGCGGCAGTGAAGTTATTTAAACCGGCACCGCTGATCCAATATTCCCGCAATGCCTCCAAACCGACCCTCCAGATACTCGTTCTTCCCGTGCCGCCGGTATCTGCGGCTTCCTTCCACCTGTCAACAAAAAAGTCCGGCAAGATGGACAGGACGGTGATCCCGATGACGAGTGATATTAATGCGAAGGTAACTTTCTGATTCTGCCTTTGAGCAGAGAGGATATAGATGATAAAAATCGTCCCGGCTCCGAGCATCCCTCCTCTTGAACCGGTGATGATAACAGAGAACATAATGATACCGAGGACAAGTCCGAACGAGGCTTTCATAACTTTCTTGTCTTGAGCCAGCACCTTTTCAATACAGATAGCTATCGGGATCAAAAGATCAAATGACAATTGATTAAGTTCGGCGCTACGTTCCCCCCATTGAAGCGTTGTTCTCGTGGCCACTGTTAAGGCCTGATAATTATAAATCGTGGCCAAAGCCGCAAAAAAACCGCCGGCGAGGATACACCATTTAATGGTGTCGAGATCGTTCTTCCTTATTTTATAAGAAGAGAGTATTAAATAGAAGAGCAGTAAACCAACAGCTGTTGGGATTCTGCCAAGAACAAGCTGGGATTCGATCGCCCAGAATATAGATAATGCACCATATGCAATGAGCAATGTCCACCAAACGACCGCACCGCCGGGCTTTCTTAACTTTTTTTCGAATATTCCCTTTACCAACAATACAAGCATGCTTAATATGCCCAGAAGTTTCGTGAATGTGGCGCCGCCGAAAGCATCTGTTAATGATAAAAGCTGATCAAAGGGGACAAGAAACGCGTATAGCCCCACAGGAAAGAAAAAAGGATTCCTGATAGATACATATATCAACAAAGGAGCTAATATGACACCAAGGTATAAATAATTTTCATAAGTAATGGCGCTTGCGATCCACATAGTTGTAACAACCCCTGTAGTGATCCATACCCCATATCTGTTAGCATTGATTGCGGTTGATCTGTTAGTCATGTTACTCATCTGATTAATAACAATTGGTGCATGATCTTTCTATAATTGCGCCAAAAATAGCCGATCACCGGTAATATCGGAGAGAATTTTATAAGCAGTCGAACGTGACAGTAATTTCGGGGCAGAGGGTAATCATTCAGTATGAAATGGTTGAGCAATGACTGTGCTTCCCTTCCCCTTCCTGATTTAGCCATTTCTTCCGCTTTTTCAAAAGCAAGGATGCCTAATAATTCCTTCAGGAGAATTCGTTTCGACTCAGGACAGGAGGTGAGCGTTTCCTCGGGATTATTAATATACGGAGCCGGCTGAAATACATTCTTTCTGTCATCGGACAAATCCGATGCTTCCCTGTGATAAAACGCGTGGGAAGTCCCGATAATGCCGAAACGCTCATTAAAGAGCAATTTCAGGAACAGACATCTGTCTTCGCCCATCAGGCATTTATACTGGTCAAAAAACCCACCCCACTTCTTCGCTGTATCGGTTCTCACGATTATTGTACACGTCCAGATAAAATCTAATATTTGGCGTATGAATTTTATATTTGTACGCGAACTGATTTCGTAAACTCCGTTTATCTCCTGCATCCCGATATTATTAGGTTTAAGGCTCGGATAATTGGTATATCCTGTCCAGACAACGGTAACGTTAGAATGTTCATTCTCTAATAGACCAAGTCCCGATTCTATGAAGGTTGGAAACCACTCATCATCGGCATCCAGAAAAGCGATGTATTTCCCACGGGCGATGGCTAAACCTGCGTTCCGGGCGCATCCCGGACCTCGATTATCCTGTCGTATGAGTATGATTTTGGGATTGCCAAGTTGCAAAGCCCGGTCAGGACCATCGTCGGTGGAGCCGTCGTCTACTATTATTACCTCAAGGGGCGGATGTGTTTGCGCGAAAACGGAGTTCAACGCCCTCTCAATATATTTCCCTTTATTGTAAAGGGAAATGACGACCGACACCGACGGGGCGCTTGATTCATTTGAGGCGGATCGCGTGTGCATGAACGGTAATTTTCGAAAAAAGAATGTATTATCTCTTTGGGGTCCCGCCAAGAAGAAGGCGGGACCTTTCATATATCCCGACAGTCTCAACAAAATAGGTTACGAGCAGATATTGCATTTTTTTTGTAATACCTTGCAGTCTGTCAGCAGGGTACATGCCCAACAGAATCCTTACAGTCATGGCGAGAGGATTTCGGAAGCTGCGTATTAAACCTGTGATATAAGCGCTAAAGGAATTCTTCCAGTACTGTTCATAACATCCGCCGATGAGTCTTGCGGTCCTCCTGTATAACTGACCGAAGGAGTCTCTGGCAGGGTGGCCCACGATGGTGTCTTTCGCGTAAATCTGTCCGTAACCGCAGGCAAAAATACGCCTTCCCCATTCATTGTCGCCGCCGGATCTCAGATGATCATTAAAAAAACCGACCTCGTAGAATATCTTCCTGAATGTGAAGACATTTGCAGTAGAGCCGTAGTTTCTCGTCTCAATATCCTCTTTTTGGTTGAATCCATTTATGCTGTCGTAAATTTCCACTGCATTCGGTTTACCGGGAATGGTGAAAAACACTTCTATGTCTCCGGCCACAAGTCCGCAGTTAGGATCTCTTAAGAGATTTGCCACTCCTTTTTCGAGCCATTCACGTCTTGGCATACAGTCTGAGTCGGTCAGGGCGACAATATCTCCCTTCGCATTCCGTATTCCCGTATTTCTCGCTCCGTAGGAACTCCGGATCTTGTCTTCTATTAATAACGCGACCGGATATTGTTTCACAACTTCCCGCGTGTTATCAGTTGACCCATTATCAACAACGATGATTTCATATTGATCGGCCGGGTATGTCTGGTTCAGCAACGCTTCAATGCATCTGCCAATACGGCCGGCGTCGTTATAAACGGGCACTACGACCGATACAAAACGAACCGGACTTAAGTCTTCAGGGTTCACCAAAAGTTCCAGCCGGCGAAATCGCGTCCTGTAAAAACTCTGAATTTACTGATATCGTCATGTAGAACGTCAACCAGGGCCTTACGGAGCGAATCTTTTAAAACAGGCTTCTGTATCGGCGAACTGAACAGCCCTGACGTGGTGTTCAATAATCTGCTTAAAACGGGTATCGGTTCCACAAGCTTGTATAAAAGGTTTATTCTCCTCTTGCCGCTCGAGGGATTGTGGAGAAACGCCAATTCCCGATGGTCGAACGACGAATCCACTTCGAGATACGCGAAGACGTCGCTCAGTACTTTTTTTTTGTTCGATCTGAAGTCGTCGAAATCGATGATCATAATCCTTTCACGGGGATAATAATCGAGGTACTGTTCGATCTGCATGTAATATTTACTGCAGTTAACGTAAAAATTATCATCAGGATCTGCGAGTGCATCTTCCAGGCTCCTGCTCTCCCATCTCCGGGAGTATCTTTCTATATAATGAGAAACGATGCGCTGGACCGGGTTCCTCACGATATAGATGAGTCTGGCGCCAGGTATTACCGAGTACATCCTTTTCGGAACACCCTTAAACGTGGGATATTTCGTATAGCTGGTTGATGATTCGCCGAGTATCTGCGCGGAGCGGGTGAAAAGAGACTGATACCAGGTCGCGCCCCGATGCCATGTTTTTTCCTCGATAAAGAATTCGGGTTCTTTGCCACGCGACATGCAAATTTGTGGATGCAGGTTCAGGTAGTTGTGCAGGCTGGTAGTGCCGCATTTCATTGCCCCGATGATTATGAGGTTAGGCAACACGGTAAACTATCTCACTCCTAATACAACTTTGCACATTATCCTTGAAAGCCCTGGATGCATTCGTCGCTGTGATAACGAATCCGCCATCTGATCTCATTTATCGGAAGTACAACATTTCTCCGATAATCAATTTCCCTTTCAGGTACTCGATTACCCTATTCACGCATTCTTCGATGGAACTGTTTTCAGTGTCAAGAACCATCTCGGAGTTATCCGGAACTTCATAAGGTGAAGAGATTCCCGTAAACTCTCGAATTTCTCCTCTCTTTGCCTTAGCATACATCCCCTTGACATCCCGTTTTATGCAAACATCGAGACTGCAAGAACAATAAATTTCTATGAAATCGCCATTTTTAACCATCCTGCGTACAATTTCTCTGTATTCTTCAAACGGCGAGATAAAGGCACTAACGGCAATAACTCCTGCCTCAATAAACAATCTGCACATTTCACCTATGCGTCTGATATTTTCCTTGCGATCTTCCCTTGAGAAGCCGAGATTTCTATTGAGCCCGTGCCTGACATTGTCTCCGTCAAAGACGAACGTCCTGCAGCCCATCTGGTGCAACCGTTCTTCCACGCTGTGTGCTATCGTGGATTTTCCCGCTCCTGAGAGGCCCGTTAACCAGAGGATAACGCTTCTATGGTTATTCAGACTCTCGCGTCTGTCTCTTGTAACCGATGCGTGATGCCATATCACATTATTACGCGGTATCATTTCCAACCGGACTTCCTCCTCTCGAACGATATGTTTTGTCAATTCAGGCTAAGGGAGCAAGACACAGTTACTATTACAACCTATATCCATTCCCGTCTTTTTCCGCTTCATCAATCTCAGCAGTTTATACAGGGGCTGAAACAGCCACTGAGGGAAACAACTGCCGATCCACAGTTTCCACCACACCCTGTCGTGAGCATATGGATAATGTGTTGCAAGGTATCTTCTGGCTTCACGTCCCTGCCCTGACCGAAGAAGTGCAAATACGTATGATACTAATTTTGAATTACTTCGCGTCAGCAGAATATCCTCATAAGCAGGGAAGTCCTTAGCTAATTTATACAGACGCTCACCGAATCGTCTCTCACCTTCTATCTTATTATGCTGTATCTTAAACGCACTGTTCGTAACATCTACGACTCGATACAGCGGTTTAGCGTATATAGCGATTTTTGGTTGTTCCAGGGCACACCTGAAAATCAATTCCGCAATTTCGTAACACCTCAAGCCTTCGTTAAACCCGCCGATTCGCTTCAACAAATCCCTTTTCACGCATAAACCGTCAACCGGCCAAAAACCTCTCTGAAGATGGTGTAAAGCATCACCGAACACTCTCAAATCGCCTTTTATATCTTCACCATCAATATCTTTAATATATTGTGTTCTGATTTCATCGCTTCCCGATTCATAATCAAAAGCGGATATCATCCATTCCGCAAGCTGTTCCTTCAATAAAAGGTCTGTTTCTTCTTTCAATTTACCGGGGTAATAATAATCGTCCGCGTCAAGAAAAGTGATGACCTCTCCCTGAGCCGCCTCAATACCTCTGTTTCGAGCAGAACTCGGGCCCCGGTTAGTCTGGCGCAGTATCCGGATTCTCGGATCGTCGGCTGGTATTTCATCCGCTGAGCCATCCGTCGAACCGTCATCCACTATGATGAGCTCCCAACGGGAAAAAGTCTGTTGCCGAACGCTTTCTATCGCCCGTTTCACATATGGTCGCTTGTTGTAGAGAGGTATTATTACGCTGACAACAGGAATATCCGCCATAACTGCTCAATTATTTATTGATTGTGGAACCGCAGAGACTCCGTTTCCCGGTATTTCACAAGTGAGTATATTTAAAACACTCTCCATGCCTTCATTGAATTTGCTCAGAGCGAAATTTGCTGATACGTGCTTCATTGCATTTTCAGCCAGTGCGGCGTACTTATTCTTATCGCGAAGTTCATCGTATTTTGCAATGAATTCCTCGCAGTTCTTGAATAACGAAATGTTTTTGCCGTCTTCAAAATCCAATCCCTCCGCTCCGATCGGAGTGGAAAGAACAGGTCTTTTCGCAAATGCGGCTTCAAGAATTTTTATGCGGGTTCCCCCGCCAACCAACAGCGGCACTACCACAGCCCTGCATTCTTTGTAGTATTCTTTTATATCTTCTACATCGCCGTGAAGCTCCACATGTTCTCTGCTTTCGACCAATTCCCTGATATCTTCATGGGCCGCACGGCCCACTATAAGAAGTTTTGCATCGGGATATCTGCTGTGAAAGTCATCGAAAACCGCTCTGACAAACCACTTGATACCTTCAATATTGGGTCTGTAGTTCAAAGTCCCGACAAACAGGAGGACATTCCGGTTGCTATGACCGTCGCCAAAGATGTAATCTTGAAAGGAGTCATAACGATAGATGTTCGGTATCACAAAAGTGTTGTTTTGATTGGTATTATTCACAGTGAGTTCCCTGTCTCTCTCCGAGCAAAAAAGAGCGGCCCTGAAGTGAAGACACTTTCTTTCATAACAGGAAAGCAGTTGTCTGTTCACCGAATGCAGCATCCTTTTATAACAATTCGCGCCTGTACCGACAATTGTTTCATACAGTGATCCGGAAAGAAGGTCGTCAAAATCTATGATAGTTCTCATCCTGTATTTATGATTTAGGTGAAAGAGAATATTCGTATTCATGAGATACCGCACAAGAATATAGTCGTAATCACGAGAATATATGAGTTTCAATAACGATTTTTCCGAGTCGCCGCAAAACCTGTAGATGGGCACCGGCAGTCTTTTGACGAACCTTGTAAAAGATCCGATGAACTTATTGCTGAAATATTTTCTACGAAGAAAGATCTCATTCGAAAAAGGAGGGTTTCCTGTTTCAACACCTTTCGATACGTGAGAGAAGGCGATATCGATTGTACCGTATTTCAAAAAAAACCGGACGAAATTCATGGTGCGCATGTTTGACCCTATGTTTTCGGGCAAAGGATAGTGGCCGCAGATCAGCAGTGTTTTTTTCATATATGTGCCGTCAACGTCTATTGTCGAGTAACCTGACAGAGTCTGAACAGTTGCCGAAACGGCGCAAGAGATAATCAAGCAGTCCGTATATTCTGGCTTTCAGTATGGGATTGCTGATAGGCAACATATTTTTCATAATGTCGCGCAATACCCGCCTGCAAACTTTTAATTGCTTCGACAGCGGCAGGTTTTTTTCTGCCCATAAGAGTTTATTTCTCGTCATGAAATACTCATAGAGCGCTGACTGCGCTCCGCCGAACGATGTTGACACCTTATGCCATACTTTTGCTCCGGGGACAAAATAAGATTTAAATCCTGCTCTTCTTGCCCTGTAACACAAGTCGGTTTCCTCAAAAGTCAGAAAAAATTGCTCATCAAGAAGGTCTATCTTGTTGAAAATCGCCGCTTTGATAAATAAAGCGCAGCCGCAGGCATAATCAGTTTCAACCATCGCGCTATATTCATCTTCTTTGTCAATACAGCCATAGCCCTCGTGAATGAATTGAGACTTCCGGTCCGACCATCTCCCCCCGGCGTACCATATCCTGTCGGGCTCGGTGAAATAGTAGATTTTCGCTCCATATATGCCGCCATGCTCTGTTTGTGCTGAAGCTTCCATGAAATTTTTAATCAGCAGGGGATCGACAATCGTATCGTTGTTTAAAAGAAGGACATAATCCGCACAATTTCCTAAAGCATACAGAATACCCACATTATTGCCGCCGGCAAACCCAAGGTTCTTGCCTGTTTCAAGAACGGTAACCTCCGGAAATCTTCCACGTATTGCTTCCACCGAACCATCATGTGACCCGTTATCAACAATGATTGCGTTGAAGTTCGGATAATCAATGGCCGAAACCGATTCCAGGCACTCCAGCGTATCGTTTCTGCCGTTCCAGTTGACGATAACAATACTGACCCGGGGA
>JBFLYJ010000103.1:0-8987 GCA_040756635.1 Nitrospirota bacterium | reverse complement strand
CCTGAGCGTCACTCTTTTCGAAAAAGAACCCATTTATCAGGTACTTTCAAATGTCAACTACACAAACCAAACGGACCATATCAGCAACCAATTGAATCTATTCGACTAACGTTGGGACAGTAGTGATTTTACATTTTTTTTCATCTCGTTTATAATTGCAGTATCCTCAGATAGCTTTTTCCCTTTAGGTTCGGGGGCGGTTGATTGTTCGATGTATTCCTTCCCATTGAAGCGATACGTCGTGACGCCATTCACAACTATATCGTAGAGCCCATTCGAGATGGTTTCAGTCCTCACGATGTCTTTTCCGGCACATTCTATTCGACCAGTAGCGAGAAAATCCTCCCCCTTACTGATGTAGATATCGTAGCTGCACCCGCAACGCCCGCAATATTCATTGCCACCGTGAGTAATCGGATCCGGGATGCCATCGCCATTCAGGTCAAGCCACAAAACCTTGACGTCACTTGGATTCCATTGACGACTTCCTTTTGATGCGGCCTCCTGGTATGAGGCAAGCAATTGAGCAGGAACTCCTCGTGTACCATTGTCGACGTCTGTCTTTGCTTTGCTTACAGCATCGACCACCTTTTCGCTGGTAGCGGAGGAAGGTAGCTTTTTCTCAATGCTGGGAGGTTCATTTTGCCCTTGATGCGTAGGGGAGAATAATTTTACGGTAACGAACATCAATATCACGGCGCTGATCAGTATGGCAAAACGCTTAACCTTTTTTCCAGATGTGCCGGTTGGGTGTTCGGTCTTGCCCTTTGTTACACCAGACGCAACATTACTCCCATTCGTTATTTTACTTTTAGGCTCGTGACGGAGAGAATCCTGCTTGGGGCGTGAATCGGATATTTTAACTGATGTATCCTTGCATGCAATCCCTTTAGGCGGTTTTGTCCCCGGAAACGGCCCTGCTTTCTTCCCGCCCTTGATCTTATTATCTTCAATATTCTTAAATTCTGCCTCTATTTTTTTTATAAAGGAGTCTTCATCTTTCCCTGCCATTACTCCCCCTTTCCTATTGTCGCTCCATTCGGCCGAGGTGTAGCCTAATCATCAGCCCACCAACCATCGAGATCAAATCGTAATTCAGATAGGGCTGAAAACACATTTTTTATGGCAGGCTCTTTGCAAAGCATGTCAACATACTTGCGCACGGTTTGAGCCATTTGCGTACGGGGATTTAAATCGTAGGAGCAAAAAAGCTCTTTGATACCTTCGGTTACTTTCTTATGGTCCCCTATTTCCAGACCTTTCTCAAATTTAATCCGTCCACTTACGTATAAGGCTCGTTGATAATCTTCAGATCTCAATTCTTTCGGTATCTTGCTGCTCATGAATGTTGATGAAGAAATATCGAATGCTTTGACTATGGGAGCGACTGTCGCGACCGCTTTTTCCATCTCATTAATCTCGTGATACGCAAGGGCAAGATGGACTCGTGATTTCTGGCCCAATTCACTATCTTCAACAAGACTCAGGAAAACCTTTATGGCATCATCAAATTGACCTTTCTCGAAGGCTTTAACACCGGCACCATAAAGCAGTGCATTGTACTGTTGAGGCGGCAATGAAATCGTTTCGCTTTTGTCACTCTGTGTCGGACCTGCTTTTTTTACTACATTATGCGAGGTTGGATCAGAAGCGCTGGTTAGTTTTTTTGGGGGGGGAATGCTCGTTTTTGAAAGCATCCCATAACTATTAATAATGGCGCCCCTGATGGGATCCTCCATCTCTTGCATGGAAGTGTCTGAATAAAGGTCAAATACGTACTGGGTTAAATTATCCTTTTTCCAGTAATGCGCCCCTTTCGGTAATGGATCATCGTCACCTTTGTAGAGGCTTTCCAAATAGGAATACCCTTTTACGCCCAATAATCCAAACCTGACGAAGGTCCGTGTGCGCGATTTGGCCATTTCTTTAGGAACGGATAAGCTGAAAGTCCCATCCCCAAAGCGGATCTCGAAGGGAAGACGATTCTCATCGAGTGCCTTGACCGCGAGGTTGTGGACAGCCTCAGCAACTGGTAAAAAAGGCCTCTTCTTTAAATATTTACCTTGGGCCTCCTTAAACTCAGCAAAGTCATTATATGTCACCCTTCCCTCTGACTTTTCAGATTCAATATTATCTGGTTTAATGGTTAGTTCTTTAGGATCTGGTTGTACTGATTTTCCTGCTACAACATCAATCTTCGCGTCATTTTCTTTTAGACTTTTCTCGGCCTCCTTATCAGTCAATAACTTAACGATTTTTGTATAACCTCCCTCAGCTGCAAGCATCAGTGCAGTTCGACCATCATCATCTTTTGCTTCGATATCGGCCCCTTTATCAATTAGCAGTTTGGCGATTTTTGTATCGCCTTGAAGAACCGCATACATCAGTGCTGTCTGACCATTCTTATCTTTCGCTTCAATATCTGCCCCTTTACTAAGCAATAACTCAAGAGCTTCTGTTTCATCGGAGGCGCTTGCATATATCAACCACATCAGCGCCGTCCGACCATTGTTGTCTTTTGCTTCGATATCAGCTCCATTATCAATCAGTATCTCAACGTTTTCTGTGTCACGAATACTTGCCGCCCCCATTAGTGCCGTCCGATCGTCATCATCCTTTGCATCGATGTCATCATGTTCATTCATTCTCTTGGTTTTTCGTATATCCACTTTAGCATCGGACCGTATAGATTCTCTGGGCTGTTTTACGTTATGCTCCGAAACATCTTCGCTTTCATCAATTTGAATCTGACCGCCACTTCCGGCAATGGATTTGACCCCTTTCTTATCAATAAAGTAGAAGAGGTCCATCGGAAAGCTTGTTGTGTAGAGTGTCGTTGGACCAACCTTCTGGGTTTCTGACTTCATGATATAGGGCCATAGCCGTTGAATGATCTTGTAAGCAAAAAGAACCTCATAATTTGATACAATGCATTTTCCGTTTTTATCCCTGTCGCTCTCTAGGGCGCAGGAGATTTCGCCATCCTTGTAAAGAACAATGACAGCGTTTCCATTTTCCGGGTGTTTAATCAGCGAAACGTCGTCATAGAAATGCCAGTCCCAGGAGGCGGGATTTTTTGTTTTATCCCCCGGCGTCATGGTAATGAATCCATCCTGGTGGAAAATGACGTATGTTTTCCAGTCACCGTTGACGAGGTAATTATCGTTGTAATAAAAGGGGGCTCGATTAAGTTTCACATCGGCCCGTTCATAAATACTCTTAAGTCCACCTCCACTGCCGACGGACCACGCCTCGATCCCATCGTCAAGTACGAGGCATGGGATTTTGTTGTGCTTTTCCAATGTCTCTGAAAAATTCGCAAACATCAGATTCGGGATATCTTTTTTCGCCCGCTGGAATACGTCCTCGATAAAGCTGCCATGAGAGATCGGACCATCGGCCGGTCTTCTAACACCTTTGGAAGCGCCAACTTCCCCCTGTATTTTATCGACCCGATATTCTTTATCTTTGACTGATGGCTTAGGCTTACTATTTTTATCTTCAACGAGAGTGGACGAGTCTATCTCCCATAGGACAGCAATGCTCGCAATAAAATCGACAATCTTCTCGCTGGACTCCCCGCTAAATTCCAATAGATGTCGAAGTATTTCTATTTTCACATTTTCTGGCATATGTTTTCTTATATCAAAGGGTGCAGTGATATCTTCCATGGGCTTCCCAGCCTTGAAATGATCGATGGTGCTGTCGAGAGACTTTACACATATATAAAGGACATCCTTCTGTTCGATGCTTGGTTCATGGCGGGATAAGAAAGATACAAACTTATTAATAACGGCGTTGCGCGAATCATTCTCACGAAGTCTCTCGGGGTAAAAAACAAAAGCGAACTGCCAGTAAAAAGAACTGATCATTTCCAGTTTTCCCGTGTTCACGTGTTCATCATCGTCGCCTTCTCCATTTTGGTCAGGTGATTGATCATGTCCTTCAAGGAAGTCGTTAATATCAACTTCCAGATATTTGGAAACACTTTTTAACAAGTCTATCTCCGGTGACGTCGGAGTGGGTGAATTTATGATGTGCACGAGGTCAGCGATGACCGCTTTTCGATTCTTCTCAGGCAAGTGTTCTTTGACATTAGTAAGGGAGTGGTTTAAATTTTCAGACATTTTTGCAGTTCTGCCTTTAGCATTTTCTATATCTTTTCCAAGTTTTTGCCTAACCTCAGACATTACCTGGTCATGATCTATATGAGACTGCCATTCAGATATTTTCTTATAAATGGCATTAATACGGTTTTCCATGTGAGACTCATCTTCATGTTCTTGTGCAGCTGTTGGCAATATTACGAATACATGATAAAGATAAGCTAATTCATGTAACAGAGTCCATTCAACCTTGCTCATGATTTCCTCCTTTCCTATTTAGAATGCTCCATGCTCCTCACACACAAAACAACATATTCCCCTTTGGTCAAGATACTTTTTCTAAAAACTCTTTGCTGACGTGTACTTCTTTCATAAACACCGATTTTCACGGAGCTATAACCGTCATTTGAGGATAAGATTTTAATGCCTCCTTCATTGGAACTTCAGGGTCAGTTTGGCGCCGTCGAGCCAAGAGATGGTCTGCGGCATTCTCTGCCAGGGAACATCGCGGAGGATCGGGTTGTGCGCCCTGCGGGGATAGGTCACCTGCACCTCGCCGGATCTGATGTCCACGTCGGCCTTGCCCCGAATAAAATGGCGAAAAATCTTCTGGGCGTCGCACTGTTCAAAGCCTCTGAGCTTCTGGGCCAGCATACTGTAAAGGGTGTCAGCGATCATGGTCATCAGGATGTCGAAGTGCACCTTCACCAGAATGGGAGAAGACAGGGCGTTGAGGTTGAAAAACTTGACCGCCTCGGAGATGACATTCTCCACCCGCCACCTGCGGGCGTAGTCGCTGACGATACGTTCCGCCGGGGCTGTAAGATCGTTGGTGATCAGGAAGGCCGGCTCCTCGTGGCCATTTCCCCGGAGGATGATCTGCCGGACCTGCCCTTCATAGCCTTTGAGGGGGGCAAGGGATTGATAGATGTAAGGATCGGGGTATTTCCGCTTGTCGTGGGGGATATGGATCTTCTCCCATGGCTTGAGTTTATCGAGATTCCCTACCAGTTTCTTCCCACGCCGCCGGAGGGTGATGAACCGAGTTCCCTGACTGTTCAGGAGGGACAAGTGCTCGTAGGTGGTGAACTTAGAATCGAAGACAAAAGTGGAGACGACGCCTTTGTGCACCTTCTGCCAGAAAGACAGGACATTGAGAACCTGTTCATTGGCTTCCTCCTTCATGAGGTCGGCGGCCGTATAGAGAACCAGTTTGGATGCGGCATCCTGGGCAAAGAGAGTCAAGGCTCCTTTCATCCGTTTCCCTCTGGCCCCGGCCCAATGCTCCTGAAGGACGGATTCCTCCCCGTAATGGGGGATAGTGTGAAAGTCCAGGTTGATGACGCTCCCGTCGTACAGCCCCAGTTTCAATGCCCTTTTGACAAAAGCCTGCTGGAGCTTCAGGATGTGAACCTCGTCGAGGGAATAGGAATAGATGGACATGGCCGTGCACTTGGGCAGGACATTCAGGCCGGCAAACAGACCCAGGCCGGGATCAAAGGCATGGTCTCCCATGTGGCCGTACCGCTCCGTGCCGATGAGCTTCAGGGCCAGAAAAGACAGAAAATAGCTGACCGCCGGAATGATCTTGCTCCCCGGCAAACCGGCAGAACGGATCAGTTCCGACACCTGAAGCTTTTCCAGAAACGATGCGAACAAAAAGGCTCCTGCCGATTCGCAGGTAAAATGTTGCCCCTCCATCTGTGCAATGGCGACACCCTCCGATCGCTGTGGAACCTCCGCCCCCTTGACGGTGAGCCCGATCTTCAAGCGGGTGCGACGGGGAAGTTTGGGGAATCCCTCTTCTGCAAGAACCCTCTCCACCGTTCGAACGGAGATGTCCACCCCCTCTTCGGAAAGCAGTTGGGCGATCTCTCCCGCCGAGAGTTCTTTCTCTCTCCAGCCGCGGATTTTCCGGCGGGTCTCGGCGGTCACCCGGTAACGAGAAGAGCCTCCTTCCGGAACAGGTTCCGCAAAGTCGAACTTGCCGGTGGTGAACTGGTGACGCAACAGATGGACATATGCGACAGAATATCCAAAACGATCCGCCACGGCTGCCGCCGGCAAACGGTCCACAAAGGAGGCCCGGAGGGCTTCGTACCGTTTCTGCCATTCATAAATCGGCTTTGTGAAGTAGACGGCGTCGCGCATGGGGATCTTATACAGAATGACGATTAGAATGTCAAGAAATATTTTGTTAAAATACAAAAAGGTCATGAAGGTATCGATCGCGGCCAGACGGCGTGATAGAAACGAATTCCTTGTATTTATAACTACTTTAGCATTCATGGACGGCAAATGACCTTGAAGACGGCTTCGATAATTTTAAATTCTGACGGCGGCAGATCTCTTAGCAAACCGTCACTTGATATAAGATTTTCAGGGACCGTCGAAATCAAGAGAAGATGTAACATGTTTTCTTTATTACATTATTTTTAGCTGGCTCCATCAAGAGCCGACGAAAATGTTATGTCAAATCGTTACGCGAAAATCGGTGATAAAAGAAATCTTATCAGAATCAAACCGGTTAGAAGAACGCAAATCAGACCCAACAATTTTAAAGTTTTGATGGGATGAAAGATAAAATGGATGATGCTGGTGATGATGGCGATGACGATGATAATCGCAATGAGTAGGATGGACAGCCCTTGCATAGTCACCCCCATATCTGCCACTCGGAAAACCTCTCTCCTGCGGATGGATCCGCACCGTAGGCATAAATTCAGGTGGAGCCGCTAATTCGCGCATGCGCCGATGTGTCCCAATGTCGCAGCTTACATTATCATATTTCCCGCAGCGATATGAAAGACTGCCTTTAACGGTTGGTTGGATGAATCATTCATCTAATAATCCTTTTGCCGTGTTCACGACCGCGAGCAGTAATGGCCTCATATCTTTACTTTCTTTATTCTTTTCCAGGTAATCGATTGCTGATTGAGCCAGTGAACCATAAAAATCATATTTTGATATATAATCTATTCTTCCCGAAAAAATTATTCTTAAACGGTGAAAGAGCCAACTTAATTCTTCGGAGAATTCTGTGATTACTGCCCTTCGTCTTGGGACGCTGTTTTGAGGGCTTATTACCAAAAAGGGTTGATCTTGTAGCCATTTTTTTGTATCCTCATCCAGGCACTTACTGATGGAGACGTCAGCACCACCCCATTCCATCATTGATATTTTTCTCCTGAGAAATCTATCAGACATTATTTCACGTTCAAGATTGAGAAGGCTAGTCAATATATCGTTTTCCATATCGAGTCTCTTGCTTTCAAAATTACGATGCTTGCGCTTGAAAAGTTTTTCCGGTGCCGAGCATACATAAATACTGAAATGAGATGGACTCTTAAGAGAGGCCGACGCTTGTTTAGAATTTTGTTCGGATGTCCCTTTAGCTGCGAGATACAATAAAAAAAATGCCTCCTTAAATCAACCAATAAATATGAATTAATTGTTATTGCAGCCACACGTTCATAAACGATGCGGATTACGATAGGCATCAGGCATGACAAATAGATCATTGCTGAGTAGATGAGAACGCCTCCTGCAATGAGAATGACGACCATATGAATATAAATTTTTATATTTATTAATTTATCTCCTCCGAGTGCCCTTTCAAGACCAAACATTTATTCCTTCGTACCCTTTCGGTATTGATTATATGAGATCGTAAACGATAATTAAAGAGCTCAACGACAAAGGCAGGTCGCATTATTTTATGCATGGGGTATCTTTCCCTATAGTTAATCTCATGATGGACAGACTATATGTCATGATGGAAACTGGTCCAGAAAAATGAGACGCAGCTTCTCAATCTGAATAACTTTGGCCGGACATCCCTTCGCGAGATCATGAACGTGTTATCCGAAATGAATCTGACACTGGAAATGAATCTCGACTTCCCTCCGTGGAACGGTGACGGCAATGGCGCTGAACTGATCCGGATCCTTTCCTTGCAAAAACCTGGAGGCGGCTTTCATATGGACGATAATGTCGCCAGGGCGTTCGGGATTGACGCGGAGAAAGTAAATCAAGAGGTGTCAGGCGCGAATCCAGCGGATCAGGGTAAAAAGCTGCCGCTTCTGCAAACAAGATATTTGCTGGATCGGCTGGAGTCAGAATTTGAGAATGACATGCCTTATTTGACGGGCTTGATCAAAGCACACCGGAAATGGTTGGAGAAGAAATTGCGATAAAGGCCATTTCAGGAAACTTTTCGAATCTGCTTGAGGATAATACCTATGGTAATAAAATTGGGTGATCCCAATCAGGAATGTAAAGATCGGGTGTTAAAGCTTCTCGATCGTTCGGCTCCTCCTGAAATCTCCGCCGCGGTGGTATATTATCGGGCTTCAATAGCCAATGCCGCATCGGTTCACATGATTGATAAAGCCATTGCTGACCGGTTGTGTGCCAACGCAAAATCATTCCGCCATCAATGTCTGAAAGCGATTGTAGATTTTGCCGATACACTCTCTAATGAAACGGGATCCCCTGAAGAATTGATGAGAAGACATAATATATCCGACTCCGGCTGGCATCTGGCCCCTTATAATCCCAATCCACTGATCACCCTGTTCCCGTCTTTACGTATGAGGAAGCGATTTCATTTGGGATCTTATCAATACAAGGATGTTGATGCCTTTGTCTTTGTTATGCCGAGGAATCGGACCTTGCCAAAAAGACCACCCGACAAAGCTTTACAGAGTTTATATTATGGCTTTTCATTTCATGATTCGACTTCCAAAGATGATGCAAAGGGCTCCTCCCGTGGGTTACCGGCATGGGCAAGTCAAGATATTGAATCTTATCTTGAAGGCGATGGCTCGCCGCTTTCCTATTATCACGCGTCAATATTTTTACGAGAGGTAAACGAGTTAG
>JBFLYJ010000102.1:0-9000 GCA_040756635.1 Nitrospirota bacterium | reverse complement strand
CCATTCCCTTTGCGCGTGCAATATCGCCCAGAGCCTTCGCGATGAAGGCAGCATCGCCGTTGGCTTCCTCAAAACATGCTTCAAGATACGCAGCCATTTCTTCCGGGCTGCGAAGATGCTCTGCAACGTCGTAGCGGGTTGTTTTTGTTTTTTGTTTAGTCTTGCTCATAATACCTCCTACAAATTGCGCGCTAAAAGCAGTGCTTTCTTAATATCGGCTGCCTGGGATCGTTTGTCACCACCAGCCAATAGAATTATCAATGTTCGTCCGCGCATTGTATAGTACACGCGATATCCCGGGCCATAGTCGATCCGCATTTCAGAGACGCCTTCGCCAACCGGTTTCACATCACCCGGATTGCCGGAGGATAGCCTTTCAACACGCGCCAGGACGCGCGCACGTGCTTTAACGTCGCGCAGGCTGTCCAGCCATTGGACATAGGTTTCAGTTTTGCGGACTTCAAGCATGGTTATATTGTAGCCAATTGGCTACATGCTGTCAATGCACTTTTGGGAGGTTGTTAAAAGCAGACTCAGTGCGCCTGAAGAATGTCTTAACAGCACCCCTGCTGCCACTTGTCTCCCGAACATTTGCTCTTAAAATCTTGACATGGCAAAGCAGGCTTTGTAATAATGGATTGCGTTTAATCCAACATGGGGACAGGGATGGTGATATTATGGCAATAACAAGAAATTTCAGGAATACGGTTTTAAAGCGGGCTGAAAAAGATGCTGCTTTCCGCAGGCAGCTGTTGATAGAGGCGGTCAATGAATTGCTGGCAGGAGACCTTAATGCCGGTAAGGCAATTCTTCGTGATTATATCAACGCTACCATTACCTTTGAAGGATTGGCCGATAAAACCGGGAAATCCGCCAAAAGCCTTCACCGTATGCTGGGCACGCGCGGCAACCCCAGGGCCGATAACATTCTGGAGATCATCAAGACCCTTCAGGCGCACGAGCATATTACACTTAGAGTCAAAGCAGACCGTTATGCTACATAAAGTTATTTGTTAACTTTCCCGCTTTCGCTCTCGCAAAGTTCATAATGATGATTTGATATGTCGTATTAGAGACCAGTTTAATTTCTCAATCATATCCATGAGTATGGTAGCATAGCTTAAGACATGAGTGATAAAGCTGAAATAACGATCCGCATTCCATCGGATGCTTCATCACATGGGAGCAGACCTTACCTAGAGCATGCCGAATTTGTAAGATATTGCACTGCTAACAGCGTCCCGACAAGTGAAAGTGATTTGGAGCAATACGAAAAGAACAAGTTGCTCTTTCCTTGCTACCGGCTGTTATATCCGCGCGAATTATTAAGAAGAGCTTTCCGCACACGGCATGCAATCCATTCACAAAGCTATAAAATTCGCAGGGAATGGGAACCCCTTATAGTTCTTGAAAATCAGATGCTGAACAGTCAGCACTGGATGTTTAAAGAATTTGAAGACTCGATTGACCATGGGCATCCATTGGATCAGGCGGTAGATAATAATAATCCTTTTTTAATACGGCCGGAAGTCCAAAAGATATTCAGATGGTGGGATCGATATAAAGTCATAGTTGACAAATGCGGAACTAACAGCTTAAGAGAGAGCAGAGCTATACATTATTATGCAACCTGGAAGATATTCATCGTTTATGAGTTGAATGAGGAAAATACCGATGAACATAATCGTGCAACCGGTTCAAGGCGGGGATGGGGGATTTTAAGCGAAGAAAAGAGGCATAGCTCTTTAACTGAATTTTGCCCTTTTCTGAGAATCGTATCATCTTTTGAATATAGACGGTCATTGTTAAGAACCTATTATTTTGAAAAAACTTCTAAAGAACCTCAAGATTGGAAAGAAATCATTCAGAAGAAAAGATTGATTGCGCAGAGGCTTTATTCCGGTACTGAATATATAAAGTGGATTCGGTTCTTGAGAAAACTGATAGAGATTCATGAAAGTTATAGAGGTAATGAAAAAATTCTATTAAGCTTGGAGGCTAAAGAATTTATTGCACGAACGGCAATTTTCCTGAAATACGTCACTAACTATGCATTTGAAAGAATCTGCGATGACGTTTCCGGGAGATTCAAGAATTGTCGAAGTCTATGTAGAGATGACAGTGTATTTGTATATCCCGGGAAACTTAAAGAGTTGTTTGCTGATGAAAAGTGGGATCTTGAAAGGAATGTAAGATGGCGTGTAAATGATGCGCTGAAAGATTTTAATAATTCTCTTAACTCAACGGAAAAACTTCCTTCAACCCTTGGAGATGATCTTATGGATGCCCTATCAGTGGAGCCTCATTTCACAGCTCTTGCAGCTATCAAGAAGATTAATGATGCCTACTTCGATAGAAGGATATGGCGGGAGACTGACGTCTGGAGCGGTGTTCGAGATCTTGCGGTTTCTGTGGAAGTGCATGGTAAAGAATGGGTGGGAGGGCGCATGCTCAATGATGTCTTAACAAGACTATTTCCGTATCTTTACGATACACTCAAGAAGAATACTGGCATTCGAAAACCTGTCGAGGCTGATAATGCACATGAATTCCTTAAAAAGCTCATAATTTTCCAGAAAAAGATTCCTCTCTCGGGTGAAAGATGCGGAAGACATATTCTAATTGCTCATCTCACAAGAAATTGTGCAAATCACCAGAAGGGATTAACTAGCAAGCAGTTAATCGATAATATTTCGATTATTTACGCCTCGCTGTTAAATACTCTTTTTGTGTTATATGCACATCATAAAAATGTGTGATCAGTGCATCAGGGGGGGACGGCAATTACTTAGTTGACTTATCTGTCTCGACTTGCGGATTTCTAATTCTACACTGTGACACAATAAGAACGATCTGTAATGTTTGTTTCTGTGAGTATATGACGAAATATGTACTCATTGGTTCATACGTAAAAGTCAGTGTACTCCTTACCTAAGTAATTATATTGATACCAACGTCAATACGGATAAGGAAATAACCCGACACTACTACGATTTAGGCAGCATCAAGAACAAATTATTTTATATTTATTTGGACATATCTTATGTATAATTAAGTAAAAAGGTTGTCTTGGAGGGCCAGATGAAATATAAACTGACGGCGATAATCGAAAGAGAAGGCAATGGATACGTCTCATTATGTCCTGAACTGGATATTGCAAGCCAGGGAGATACGGTTGAAGATGCGCGTAAAAATCTTGAAGAAGCGTTAGCCTTGTTTTTTGAAACAGCGTCAAAAGAAGAGATTAAAGAAAGGCTGTCTGATGAAATATACATATCACCCCTAGAGGTAGCAGTTGGGTAGAACAGGGGTTTTTTCGGGGAAAGAGATATGTGACATTCTTCGAAAACACGGATTTGATGAAGTGAGAAGGCGAGGCAGCCACATTGTGATGCAGCGCAAGACAGGGGAGAGCACACTAACAGTGCCCGTCCCTGACCATAAAGAAATAAGAAGAGGGACACTTCAATCCATCATACGTTAAACCGGAATTCCAAAAACCGAATTTGAAGTTTAGGTTAATAATCAGGCTGCTCAATGATACTTCGTTATCTCAAACCTCTCGGACTCCAGATACTCAATCGCGGCATTGATGTTTTTTCTCTTCCCTATCAGCAGCAGTATGTCCCCTGCCTCGATGACGAAATCAGGCGAGGGGTTCTGGTGGATCTTCTCCCCGCGCTGCACGCCTATAATCGTGACTCCTGTCTCCGCCCTCAGGGACAGCTTCTTGATTGAATGCCCGCCAACCCGTGAGTCTTTTTTTATCAGATACGTCTCTGTCTCAATATGCCGCATGATCGCTTCCCTGTCGGAAAGGGGTTTCTTGGGGAGCTGTACAGTACGCAATATGCTGTAGCCGTCTTTTCTGATGCTGTCGATATAGTCCGTAATGACATTCCTCGGCAGCTGATACCGGCTGAGCACCCTTGAGAAGATCTCAATTGACGTCTCGAACTCTTCGGGTATGACCTCGTCCGCGCCGAGTTTCCTGAGGTCATCGACTTCCGCCATATATCTGGTCCTTACAATGACATAGACGTCCGGGTTCTCCTGTTTGGCGATCGCCACGATCCTCCTGATCGATACCGGGTCGGATATCGCGATGACGATCAGCCTTGCGCGGTCGATTCCCGTCTTGTGGAGGATCTCCTTTGACGTGCCGTCGCCGTAATAAATAGGCTCGCCCTTTGCCTTCATCTCTCTTACGGTATCGCTGTTCATCTCAAGCACGGCGTACGGTATCTCGGTCTTCTTAAGGACGCGCGCGAGGTTTCTTCCGTTCAAGCCGAAACCGACTATAATCACATGATCGCGTACCCTCCCCGGGTATCCTTCTTTCTCGCTGAGCTCCCTGAACCGCGCCACTTTTTCGAGCATCTGTCTTGACGCTATCCACGCGGACGCCGACGGCGCCGACCTAAGGATGAGCGGGGTCATCATCATGGTCGCCACGGATGAAGAGAGAAACAGCTGATAAAAGTCTTCTGTCATCAGCCCGGATGCCTTTCCCGCCAGGGCGAGGATGAATGAAAACTCCCCTATCTGGGCGAGCCCGAGCCCGGCGTGAAGGGAGGTCCTCAAAGGCGTGCCGAGAGAGAGGGATGAGATCATCCCGGTCAGGAGCTTAAGTCCGAAAATCAGCACTACAGCGAAGGTTATCCTTAAGACATTGTCAAAAATGAAATCTACATTGATGAGCATGCCGATAGAGACAAAGAACATCCCGAGGAAGCTGTCCCTGAACGGAAGTATGTCAGAAATCGCCTGATGGGCGTATTCGGATTCCGATATGATGAGCCCGGCAAGAAACGCGCCGAGTGAAAGCGACATCCCGAACTTCGAAGTCAGAAAGGGGATGCCGAGGCATATGAGTATGATCGTCGTGATGAAGAGTTCCCGGCTGCGCGTATGCACGATCTGATAGAGTATCCCGGGGACGATCCACTTTGCGCTGGCCAGCACGATCGCGATAATGAGAGCGGCCTTGCCCATGGTAAACGCGAGATCGGCTGCTTGCATATTTTCCCCGGCAAGCGCCGGAACAAGCAGCATCAGCGGAATAACGCAGAGGTCCTGAAATATAAGTATTCCGGTGATCACCCTGCCGTGAGGCGAATCGGTCTCACCCCGTTCAGAGAGTATCTTGAATACTATGGCGGTGCTGCTTAACGCAGCGAGAAAACCGATGAAGACTGATTTGCCGGTATGACCTGTAGTGAGATAAGCCGCGAAACCGAACAGCGCGATCGTCAGAAGGACCTGTATTCCGCCTCCCCCGAGAACGGACTTCTTCATCTTCAGAAGCCGGGTCAGGGAGAATTCGATACCTATGGCAAAGAGCAGTAGTATGACGCCGATCTCGGCCAGTATCTCAACGGAACGGACGTCCTCAACGATGCCGACATCATGCGGCCCGATTATGATGCCCGCGGCAATAAAACCGATGATCGATGGTATCTTCAGTCTGTGGAGCAGAAAGACCACCATCGCCGAGACGCCGAATATTATGACGATTGATTTCAGGAACTCCGGTTCCATCGCATATGCCCGCAATCAAAAGTGTTCTCTTCTGTCCTGTCCTCTCTTTTACAAAGGCAAAAGGGCGCTACCTGTCCTTTTTTATTTTTTCTATACCTTTCAGGATGCTGCCCGAGATGCTTTTGTCTCTGGGGCTGAACTCCACATCTTCAATGTCCTTCATTTCCTTCCCCTTGTCGACCTTGATGGATGTCGTCTTGGACATAGAAAGGACCTGGCTCGGGTACACGCTCCTGTGGCCTGTCATCAGAAAGCTGATAACACACGCAACGGCCGCGTATGGCGCGACCCGCGGGCCGAAAAGCTCAACGGCCATTATGCTCGCGGATATCGGTGTGTTGGCGGCGCCGGCAACGAGACAGACCATCCCTATCGCGGCAAAGACATTTCTGCTTAAACCGAAGATGTCGGCAAACGCGCTTCCTGACGAGGCGCCTACGAAAAATATCGGGGTTATTATGCCCCCGCTTCCCCCGAAGGCAAGCGTTATGGACGTAAACACCATCTTAAGGAAAAATGCATACACAGGGACCTTCTCTCCGCTCAAAGCTGACTCAATGGTATCAAGTCCCAGCCCGAGATACCGCGTTGAAAATATTAATGCGAGGACGGCAAGAACCGCGCCCCCGCAAAATGCCTTGTAGAGGTCATTCATCTGTATCCTCTTGGCCAGCCATTCAAAAAAGCGCAGTATCTCGACGAACAGCAGGGAGCATATGCCGAAGAATATACCGCTCATGCATACCCTTATGAAATAAACGCTCGTAAAGTCCGGGACGAAATTAAGCGGCTCATGGAAATAGGTCACCCCAAGCGCCGAGGACACCTGATAGCCGACGATACCGGCCACAAATGAAGGAAGAAGGACCTCATAAAGAAGTCCGCCGACAAAGAGCACCTCCACCCCGAAAATCGCCCCCGCGATAGGGGTGCCGAAGACGGTCGAAAACCCGGCGCTGATACCGCATATAACGAGTTTCTTGCGGTCCCTGTCGCCGAACCTGAACAGATCCGCGAATGCTGACGCAAGGCCCGCGCCGATCTGTGCGCATGGTCCTTCCTTGCCTGCCGAACCGCCTGTAGCGATCGTTATGACCGTCGCGACCAGCTTGACAGGGACAACCAGCAGTTTTATCCTGCCTGAGTGCTTATGGACCGCCTCGATCACCTTTTCCGTGCCGTGGCCTTTTGCCCCCGGCGCGAGATATTTAATCGTCAGAGTGCTTAGCAGAAGGGCGACCGGCAGGAGGAGATAAAAGTAGTCATAGTCCGATGTCCAGTTTAATGAATGATCAAGTGCCTTTAAGAAAGCGGTAGTTGAAAAACCGACGATCGCCCCTATGCAGGACGCCAGCAGCAGCCATTTTATGATACTGATGAACAATACGGATTCTTCAATGAATTTTTTTTTCATCTAATTATATTTTCTTTCACGCAGGGCAAACAGACCCATATGAACATACCACAGATGAGCATAAATGTCTCCCTCTCATCTCTGAAGCTGCAATAATCAGCCGGGAGGCGCATGCATCATTACAATTCCAGAATATTCTTCCCCCTGCTTTCCAGCGAGTACCAGATAGACAGATAGTCCCGGGTCTGTCTTGTGATCAGGAAATTGTTCCTTACATACTCTTTGCCTCTTTCACCCATGCGGTTCGCCATCTCAGGGTTGTTGAGAAACTGCCTTATCCTGAAAGCCGCGCCCTCGACCGAGTGAACCAGAAACCCGGTGATCCCGTGGACGATCTGAAGTGGGATGCCGCCGACAGCGCCGCCGATTACGGGCTTGCCTTTCCACATAGCTTCGGACACGGTCAGACCGAACCCTTCCCTTAATGACTTCTGCAGGATGACCATGGCCGCGCGCTGCAACGCATTTATGTCCCTGTCGCTGAAAGGAGGCAGCAGCAGGATATGTATGTCGGGGTCATCGGCCGCATATTCCCTGACCTCATTCAGGACTATTTCCCCTTCAGGGTCGTCGGTCGCGGGGCTCCCGGCAAGAATCAGGATGCAGTCGTTGTATTTCCTGACGGTCTTATATGCCTCTATGACGCCAACGGGGTCCTTGAACCTGTCGAACCTTGATACCTGAAGGATTATGGGCCTGTCCTCGGGGATCCCCAGCCTCTCCAGTGTCTCGTGGATTTCTTCAGGCGTCAGGTCCCTGTTCTTGTCGCTCAGCGGATCGATCGACGGAGGGATTATGAATTCATCTATCGCCATCGCCCTCGTAAACCTTGAGACCGAAAATACTGCCGCATGATATTTTGAACAATAACGCATCAGATGATCGGAGACCTCCTTCACCGGATTGGACACATCTATATGGCACCGCCATATCCATTTCCCCTTTTTCCTGAATTTAATGAGGGGTGCAGGCTGGGGGTCGTGTATAAGGACGGCGTTGGCGTCAAGGTCGAGTCTCCCGGCATTCATCTTGTTTATTTCGTAATGATGGTCCCACATGTCTTTTGTGAATTTCTCGGGGTTCCCCTGCATGGCGTTGTGGATCTTCTTTGTTATGTCAAAGAACCTGTCGTCACCTTCTATTATCTCCCACCTTGTATTGATCCCGAGGCCGTTGAGTATAGGGATCATTCTCTGGAGTATCTCGGCCACGCCGCCTCCGGCCTTCGTGGAATTTACATGGAGGAAGGATTTCTTTTTCAACTTGTTCCCGAGTTTCTGCAGCAGCAGAAGGTCGCCTGTAGGTGATATGCCCGAATACCTCGAGATCATTTCCTGATTACCTCCATGTCTTTCTTCACCGCTTCTTCGACCACTTCAATGATATGTTCCCGTATCCCCTCAACACTGTGCATGAACGGGTCTATGGCCCGCACCCGGTCGGCAAGGTCTTTTTTCAGAAGCACATTTTGTATCCAGGCGGAAAAATCATCCACCCCGCTGCCGAGCCTTATCCTCGCCTCATAGAAGTGATAATAGATGCACGCGGCGTCTATGTATTTGATGGCTATCAGGAACTCGGCAAGATTTACGACCCCTATGCCTACCGGGAACGTGAGCGTCACCGTCTGGTTGAAATAGAACTCGCCTCCCGGCATCGCCTCTCTCGGTTCAGGGAAAACCTCCAGATACCTGTCTATTGTGCTGAGCAGGCTCTTTCTTAATTCAGCGATGCTGCTGAAATCATAAGGGTCTATACTTGAAAGATGTTCAGATAGCGCCCTTTCTTCAAGGCTTTCTCCCGCCCAGTGCGCGAAGTCGTTGGTGTATTCAAGTATGTGTCCTTTCAGGAAGTACTGATACGTATGGTGAAATATGGACTCATCGCTTACCGCGGCTATCGCCTCCCTTAATTCACGAAGGGTCCTTGCCTTCCTTCCCGTTGATTTCGGGATGCTTACACATTGTTTGAACTCAAAAGATTTTAGTGTTTCTGCCAATCCTTTTCCTCCCTGAAATATACCGTCCTGTGAGGAAACGGTATCT
>JBFLYJ010000101.1:0-9069 GCA_040756635.1 Nitrospirota bacterium | reverse complement strand
GTTTTTTCCAAAAAAGGCGAACCCCTTTTTCAAATCGGCAAGAGGGGGACACGCGATGGAGAGTTTAATTTTCCCACAAATATATTCATCGGCAATGACGGAAAAATTTACGTTACTGACGGCGGGAACTTCAGGGTTCAGATATTAGATGCCGACGGGAAATTCCTTTCATTGTTTGGAAAAGTGGGCGACAGCACTGGAATGTTTGCACGGCCAAAAGGCGTTGCGGTGGATTCAGAGGGGCATATATATGTAGTTGACTCAGCCTTTAATAATGTTCAGATTTTCGATCAGGACAGACAGCTCCTTCTCTTCTTCGGAGAGATGGGGCAAAATCCGGGAAGATTCTGGCTGCCTGCCGGCATCTGGATTGACGAAGATGATAAAATTTACGTTGCCGACCAGTACAACAGAAGAATCAACATCTTTCAGTACATGGGAGAAAAATACAAGAAAAGCCTGCAAGGCCAGAAATAAAAGATGATGTCTGATTTTTTATCTTTTATTCTTTATTCAACCTCTCTCATAATAACACCTTCCAAAAATTAGATTATGAAAAAGATCGCCGTCCTTATCCCCTGTTACAATGAAGAGAAGACCATAGCCGGCGTTATCAGCGATTTCAGGAGCCGCCTTCCGGATGCGAATATATATGTTTACGATAACAATTCAACAGACAAAACCGCAGATGAAGCACGGCGGGCCGGAGCCATAGTCCGCTTTGAAAAAAAACAGGGGAAGGGAAACGTCATCCGCACCATGTTCAGAGAGATAGATGCTGATTTTTATCTGATGGTGGACGGAGACGGCACCTACCCTGCTGATATGGTTCAGGAGCTTATCAAACCTATTATAGCAGACGAAGCTGACATGGTTATCGGCTCCAGACTGCATACTGTGTCAGAAAGTACATTTAAAACCATAAACCGCTTAGGCAACATACTCTTTCTTTTTGTGCTGAACTCCGTCTTCAGAGTAAACATAACAGACCTGCTGTCAGGATACCGCGCTATGAACAGGCATGTTGTAAAGAGCCTGCCGATCATCAGCAGCGGCTTTGAGATTGAGACGGAACTGACCGTAAAATCCCTCGAACGCCGTTTGCGGGTCATAGAAGTGCCCATAAACCTTTCACCAAGGCCGGAAGGCAGTTTTTCAAAGATCAAACTATTCAGAGACGGCATCATAATCTTAAACACAATTATCGCATTATTCAGGGATTACAAACCTTTCTTAGCTTTTGGATCTGCGGGATTATTACTCTTCATGTGCAGTCTGATACCAGGCGCATGGGTTCTTAGAGAATTTCTTGACACGGGGGCTATTCACCGTATTCCATCCGCCATTCTCTCCGTCGGCTTAGCCTTGTCCGGCCTTCTTGTGGCATTTATAGGGCTTATTCTCCATACCATATCACGCAGGTTTCAGGAGGTGGACTGTCAGCTTCAGAACCTCTTTGCTCATATTGAAAAAACCGGGGTATTAAGAAAAAATTACACAGATTCTGGTAAGCAATGAGTCAAATTAGCAGACAGCAGATAACTATGTAAAGAACCGGTTAGAAATGGCTGCTCACCTTTTTGCTGTCCGCCCTCTGTCAACAAACTTTATCATTATCAGTTATAAATGGAAAATAAAGACAAGAATAATCATAAAACTGAAATCTCCGTCATCATACCAAATTTCAACGGGGTAAATTTTCTGTCCAACTGTTTATCCTCCTTACAAAAACAGACATTTAAGAATTTTAATGTGATCGTTGTTGACAACGGGTCATCAGATGATTCAGTAAACCTTATAAAAAAGAGCTACCCGTGGGTCAGGCTCATTGAGCTTTCAGAAAACACCGGCTTTGCCAAGGCATGCAATACAGGGATAAACGCCTCACAGGCGAAGCATGTTGCCATTCTGAATAATGACACAGAGGTTATGCCGGATTGGCTTGAAGAGCTTTATAGGGCAATTGAGGAAAATAAGTGGGCTGGAATGGCCGCCTCTAAAATCCTCCTGAATATGGAGTCGCGCGAGATAGATTCAGTCGGAATGCTCATCTACCCGGACGGCATAGGAAGGCAGAAGGGCCGGGGCGAGATCGACTATGGCCAATACGACCGTGAGAAAGAAATTCTTTTTGCCCATGGGGCGGCAGCGATATATAGAAAACTGATGCTGGATGAGATTGGTCTGTTCGATGAAGATTTCTTTGCCTACGCGGAAGACACAGATATAGGCCTCAGGGCACAGTTGGCCGGATGGAAGGCAGTTACCGCGCCGAAGGCTGTTGTTTATCATAAATATTCCGCAACCACAGGCAAATATACATCTCTGAAGGCGATGCTCATAGAAAGAAACAGGATCATGGCAGCAGTAAAAAACTTCCCTTTTACGTGGCTGTGCCTGTTGCCTTTCTATACGATTTGGAGAATCTGTTTTCAGATTTATGGGGTGCTTATCAATAAAGGCAGCAGCGCACGATTTAAGGAGAACTACTCTGCAAAAGAAATTATTATTGTTATGCTAAAGGCTTATGCCTCTGCGCTTAAGCATATCCCGTTAATGCTAAAAAAAAGGAGGCAAAGGATAAAGAAAATATCAAACAGAGAATATATTAAGATATTAAAAAAATACAGCATTACCGCCGCTGAACTTATCCTGAAAGATTAAATGGGCAGACACTTAAAAAAAGAAGCCGGACATTCTAAATTAGATTTCTTGACAGCCGGTATTTTCGTATGGTAATGTTCAAAATATGAACGCAGAAAAACAGTCAAGTGAGGGTACTTACAAATCCCTCCTTCTGCTCGACGAGATATCGAAGGGCGAACCAGTTTCCCAGCGCGACCTCAGCAAAAAGCTGAACATCGCCCTCGGCCTGGTGAATTCTTACGTCAAGAACCTTGTGTCAAAAGGGTATATCACCGTGAGGTCAGTCCCGGCAAAACGATACGCCTATTTCCTGACACCCAAGGGTTTCGCCGAAAAGACACGGCTCACCTACCACCATCTCCAAAACTTCACAAACCTTTACCGCGAGGCGCGAAACAACCTCAGGAGCCTCTTCAGGGAGATGGATGAGAGCGGGATAAAAAAGGTCGTCTTCGCTGGCACGGGCGAGATAGCCGAGATCGCATATATAACGCTCCAGGAGACCGGCATAAATCTCGTGGGGGTGCTGGATAACGACGCTGCTGGCAGGAAATTTTTTGGGCTGGAAGTGAAACCGATGAGCGCAGTCCATGAGCTTGAGTATGACCGCATCATCGTCACTATGTATCTTGAAAGGGAAAGAATGTTCGAGGAACTCTTAAGCAACGGTATCAATAAAGAGGCTACAACCTCCTATTTCTGAAATAAGTACCCTCGGCAGACATTACTGGAAAAGGATTTAATGGCTAAAATTTATATAGGCGGCGCAGGCGGTGCCCCCTCCAATAATTTCATACGTTCCCTACGGGAATCGAAGAGACACGATTACTTAATCGGGGCTTCCAGCGTCCCTTCCGATCTGCTTTTGGCTGATACCGATGAAAAATATGTGGTCCCCTATGCAACCGCCCCGGAATATCCGGAAGCGATATTAAAACTCTTATATAAAGCCAGTCCCGATTTTTTGCATGTCCAAAATGACTACGAGTTACTGGCCGTCTCCCGTCTCCGCGATAAGATACTGGCACTCGGGGTAAAACTTTACATACCGTCACATACCGCTGTGGAAAATTGTGTGGACAAGTTCAAGTCTTATGAGATATGGCAAAGGAGTGGGGTTAAAGTGCCCGCAACGGTATTGCTGAAGTCACCGGCAGACCTCAATTCAGCCTTTGACAAGTTTGGGCCGAAGGTCTGGATCAGGGCGGTCAAGGGAGCCGCAGGAAGGGGCGCACTGCCGACCGACAGTTTTGAATTTGCCAGTATCTGGATTGACCGATATAAGGGATGGGGCGAATTTGTTGCGGCTGAATGTTTGACATCCAGGACTATAACTTGGCTTTCGATATGGTATGAGGGTGAGCTCGTAGTGGCGCAGACAAGGAGGAGGAGGAGCTGGAACTTCGGCGACCGCACACTATCGGGCGTTACAGGTATTACCGGAGTCGGAGAGACCTGCTCGGACTCCTTAGTGGATCAGATCGCACAGGAAGCCATACAGGTGATAGAGCCGAAACCTCATGGTATTTTCGGTGTGGACATGACTTATGACCTGAACGGGCTGCCGAACCCAACAGAGATCAACATCGGACGTTTCTTCACTACCCACTATTTCTTTACTAAGGCTGGGTTGAATATGCCGGAGATTTATTGTGACATTGCATTGGATGGCCAATTCCCTGTCCTCAAACGGAAGATAAACCCGCTGCCTGACGGTCTTGTATGGATCAGGGGTATGGACGTGGAGCCGGTTTTAACAACGGCTGAGGAACTGAAAAAAATGGAGCAAATAACGCCTTAAGAAGCGGAAATGATTATGAGCGAAAAAGCAAGAATTGATACTGCATCAGATTGGTATTTGCAAGAACAACTTGATTTTGACAAACGGTTGATAGGTTTCCGCTATAACACCCTTAAACCTTTCATACTGGGCCCTGAAGGCCTGGAGCTTGGACCTGCCGAAGGGCAAATGACTCAATTTCTTGTCTTGGACTTTGAGAGACTGACCGTGATTGAAGGTGCTTCCTCACTCTTAGCCCGCATTCCCGATTTCCCAAATATCATCAAAGTGCATTCTCTGTTTGAAGACTTCACTCCCGACCACTTATTCAACACAATAATCATGGAACACATATTGGAGCATGTTGATCAGCCTGTAGAACTCCTCCGGCGCGTGAAGCAGTGGCTCGCCCCCAAAGGCAGAATGCTTTTAGGCGTTCCAAACGGCCAGTCAATTCACCGTTTGGTTGCGGTTAAAATGGGGTTATTAAAAAACCCCTATGAATTGAATCAGCGCGACCTTGCCCAGGGACATCGGCGTGTTTATACACCAGAAACATTCAGAAGGGATATTGAGAGGGCTGGTATCAATATAGTTGAGATGGGCGGTGTTTTTTTTAAGCCTTTGTCAAATCAGCAGATACAGGACCACTGGACTGAAGATATGATTCAGGGCTTTTTTGAACTTGGTAAAGATTTTCAGCAATATGCGGCCGATATTTTTGCCGTGTGCGAGTTGTCTTGACAAGAACCTTAATCATCGATCTCGACGGTCCGATTCTTGACGGCAAGCTTCGCCATTACCAATGTTATAGCGATATTCTCAGGGAAAACGGCTTTATCCCTATGGGCATTGACGAATACTGGGGAATGAAACGGGTACGGGCAGACCGGCATAAGCAACTGGCGAAAAGCGGGGCAGACGAAATGTATGACAAGTTTTTAGAGTTATGGATGGAGCGCATAGAGGAAAAGAAATATCTGGAGATGGACATTCTGCAGGCAGGGGCCGTCCAAAAAATGCAGGAATGGAAGTCTTCAGGACTGAGACTGTCGCTGGTCACCATGCGCAACAACAGGAAAAATCTGTTTTGGCAACTGACCACTCTGGGTTTACTGCCTTTATTTGATGATGTTATCATTGTCGGAAACAACGACGGAGATGGCAGCGGCAAGGCGGACGCAGTGCGGACGCTGGCACTGGAAACCGGAAGCAATGCCCTCCTCTGGATCGGTGACACTGAAGTCGATATTAAGGCGGCGCGCCTTGCTGGAGTGAGGATTTGTGCGGTCAGTTGCGGGTTGCGCAGTGCCGATTATCTGGCGACCCTCAAACCAGATTTTATAGTCCCTGATCTAAATACAGTGAATTTTTCCAAGATGAGGTTATTATGAGCATCCGTGATTGTAGAATAATTGAGCTGCCCAAGATTGCAGAACCGCGTGGTAATCTGACTTTTATTGAAGGCGGCCGGCATATCCCTTTTGATATCAAAAGAGTTTACTACCTTTACGACGTCCCCGGCGGCGCCGAACGTGGAGGCCACGCCCACAAGGAGATGAAACAACTGATAGTAGCTATGTCGGGCAGTTTTGATGTAGTGCTGGACAACGGAACAGAAAAGAAGCGCTACCACTTGAACCGCTCTTATTACGGCCTATATATTGCTCCTATGATATGGCGGGAACTGGACAACTTCTCCTCCGGCTCAGTCTGCCTGTCACTTGTCTCGACTTGGTATGACGAATCCGACTACTACCGCGACTACGACCTTTTTTTAAAAGAGGTACGCAAATAAAATGATCGTCCCTTTCCTTGATTTAAAGGCGTCTTATAAGGAACTCAAGACAGAACTGGATGCCGCTTATCTGCACGTCATGGAGTCGGGTCATTATATCCTCGGGAGCGAGGTCGGGGAGTTCGAAAGAGAGTATTCCGGATACTGCATGACAAAACATTGCATCGGCGCCGGCAACGGGCTGGATGCCCTGCATTTGATCCTCCGGGCGATGGGCATCGGGCCCGGGGATGAGGTTATCGTTCCGGCACATACCTTTATCGCTACTTGGCTTGCGGTCACATACGCGGGGGCGGTGCCGGTCCCGGTGGAGCCAGACATTCAGACATATAATATCGACCCGGGGCTCATCGAGGCGGCTGTCACTGACCGGACACGGGCAATCATAGCAGTGTATTTATACGGCCAGCCTGCGGACATGGCGCCCATTCTTGAGATTGCGTCCAGGCATCGCCTTAAAGTTATAGAGGACGCGGCCCAGGCCCACGGCGCGCTTTACAGAGGCCGCAAGACCGGAGGTCTCGGGGACGCCGCTGGGTTCAGTTTTTATCCTGCAAAAAACCTCGGCGCTTTCGGCGACGGCGGCGCAATAACTTGCGACGATGACGAACTTGCTGAGAGGCTTGTCCTTCTCCGCAACTACGGTTCAGCACGGAAATACGTCCATGACCTCGCGGGGTTCAATTCGAGGCTGGATGAGCTTCAGGCGGCGCTGCTGAGGGTGAAACTGAAATATCTCGACGAATTCAACCGCAGCCGTAGGGAGACCGCGCGGTTTTATCTTGAACATATCCGGAATCCCAAGATAATCCTGCCCTTTGTCCCGGATTTTGCGACCCCAGTCTGGCATATGTTTGTTGTGAGGACATTGGATAGGAACAGGCTGCAGGAGCATCTGACGGACAGGGGGATTCAGACTTTGATCCATTATCCGGCGCCGCCTCATAAACAGAAGGCATACGGGCAATTAAACGGGTCGTCTTACCGGATAACGGAAAAGATATGCAGCGAGGTTCTGAGCCTGCCGATGGGTCCCTTTATGAAAAGGGAAGATACAGAAAGAGTGGTGAATGCGGTAAATGAATTTAATTAAGACATCCTTTATCTCTGCAATATCAACCGCCGTGACCATCCTTACCGGCTTTGTCACCAACAAAATTATTGCTGTGTACACAGGTCCTGCGGGATTGGCGTTGCTCGGGCAATTCAGCAACTTTACGTCGGCGGTAATGGCCTTTTCAACGGGGGGGATCAATAACGGCGTTATCAAATACACGGCTGAATTTTCCGGAGATGACAACAGAATGCTCCGGATTCTCAGTACGTCCTTTATCATCGTTGTGTTTTGTTCTTTCGTAGTCTCCGCGCCGATAATCATTTTTCGTAGACATCTATCTCTTTACCTTTTAAAAAGTGAAAGCTATTCGAGCGTTTTTCTGATCTTTGGATTTACGCTTATCCTCTTTGCCCTAAACAGTGTCTTAATGTCCGTACTCAACGGCTATAAAGAGATTAAAAAGTACGTCGCAGTAAATATAGCGTCCAGCTTCGTCGGGCTCATTTTTACCGGCGCGCTTGTCTTTTATCTTGGACTGTACGGAGCTTTTCTTTCGTTCGTGACAGCCCAATCGGTTGTTTTTCTTATAACCCTGGGCATGGTGGCCAGATCCCGGTGGTTTGAAGTTAAGAATTTCTTTCAGGGATATGATAAGGACAGCCTCGTGCGGCTGGGGAAGTTTGCGCTGATGACTCTCGTTTCTGCCTTTACTTTCCCTACGGTACAGATCATAATAAGAAATCATATTGCTGATCGCGTATCGCTTGAGGCCGCCGGATACTGGCAGGGGGTCTGGCGGATATCCGAAGTCTACCTTATGCTGATCACCACGTCACTAAGCATCTATTATCTGCCGAGGCTGTCGGAAATAAAAGAAACTAATATTCTCAGAAAAGAGATCATTCACGGTTACAAGATTCTTTTGCCCGTTGTCGTGGTGTCTGCTTTAAGCGTATACTTTTTGAGGGAACCGATAATCAGGATTCTTTTCACCGGCAAGTTTTTACCTATGAGCGAACTTTTCGCCTTTCAGCTCATCGGCGATTTCCTGAAGATATCAAGTTGGCTTCTTTCTTATCTGATGATTGCAAAGGCCATGACAAAGCTCTTCATCTCAACGGACATAGTCTTTAGCCTCAGTTTCCTCGGTCTTAGCATGCTGTTTATAAATTTATATGGAGTAGTAGGAGTCACATACGCATTTGCCCTGAACTACTTGTTGTATTTGTTAGTCATGTCGTGGATATTCAGAGACGTCATTCTTGCCAATTCTGAGGCTGTACATCGGGAGAATACGCGTGCCTGATCCCTTAGTAAGTATTGCGGTAATCACTTATAATCATGAAAAATTCATTGCTGAATGCCTTGATTCCGTGTTGTCCCAGGACTACGGGAACATAGAGATAGTCGTCGCAGATGACGGGTCAACTGATGGGTCGCACACTATTCTTCGGGAATATGAGAAAAAGTATCCAGGTAAATTTATCCTAAGGTTGTCCGCTAAAAATCAGGGCATTACCAGAAATACAAATGTGGCCCTTTATGCCTGCAGCGGGAAGTATATAGCTTGGTTAGGAGGCGACGACTTAATGTTGCCCGGCAAACTAAAAAAACAGGTTGCATATATGGAGCGTCACCCTGACTGCCGAATTACGTATCATAACCTTGAAGTATTCGATTCGGAGACACAGCAACGGCTTTATTATTTCAATAACCCGTTGAATTCGTACCAAGGAGACGTTTCAGTTGTTATCCGACGCGGCACGTTCAATGGAGCATGTTCAACCA
>JBFLYJ010000100.1:0-9122 GCA_040756635.1 Nitrospirota bacterium | reverse complement strand
TTCAGGATCGGGGTCTGTAGTTACTGGACATGGGGGGCAATTTGGTGGAGGCGGGGCGTCAGGAATGTGGGAATCCTGTCATGAGGCAGCGTCTCATACAATCGCGGAAAGCATGAACGTAATGGAGTCTGTTTCAGACGCAGCAGGCGATACTGTCGGCGAGGCTGCATCCGGTGTTGCCGAAGAAGGCGGGCTGCTTCTCATTCCTGTTGCTCTATTGTTGATATGCTTATTTGGGGGAGGCATCTATCTTATTTATGAAGCCCCTCTGATTATTTCTGAAGCCGCATTTGAATTAATCCTGGCGACATCATTGATTAAAAGCGCCAGCAGAATAGATAACCCTGACTGGGCAGGAAGTGTGCTTCGTTCTACTTTGCCCGCTTTTATATTTACTTTATTCGCTACAATTGTTATGAGTGCTATTTTGATGTATTATTGTCCTAAGGCAACCAAACTACTAGAGGTTGTCAAATTATGCATATAGAGAAATGTATTCACCCCGGGGTCCGGTAATTGATTTTAAATCCGGTCCAAATTCAGGGGCTGCCCCTATAGTTGCAGGAATTTATATTTTAAAGAGGGGAATAATTATGAAAGACATTGATACCTGCAAGCATGGCTTAAAGCCGCAATGTCCGGAGATTACCAATCCGATAGTAGTAGAATTTATTGAATTAGTCAATAATCTCACTGTAACGGTTGAAGCCATAAATGCAATCAACGAAGTGTGCGAGAGATGCAATTCATTCGAGGCAAAATAATAAAGGACTCGGTGTCAGGTCCGGCCGCAATAGCCATATATTCGTTCAAGTCTTTCCTTCTGCTCTTTTACATTTAAGAACCCGATCATTTATTATCAATTAAAATAATGTGAGTGACGCCGTCTGACCGGACAGATTTTATGCCGAATCAATCTAACCCTCAAAACAAGGCCCAAATAATCTATTTCTCCCACGGCGGAGGCCCGTTACCGATCCTCGGTGACGCCAGCCACAAAGCGATGGTCGACTTCATGCTTATGCTGCCGTCCCGGCTCAGAAAGCCGGACGCGATACTAGTCATCAGCGCCCATTGGGAAGAAAGTGAAGCAACGCTGATCGGAGCACATAACCCTCCCCTATTCTATGATTATTATGGTTTCCCGGATGAGGCTTATGATATCACCTACCCTGCCCCCGGAAACCCGGGCCTCGCTAACAGGATTGCCGGGTTACTGAAGGGTAATAAGATACCGTCCCGCGTCGATTCCAGAAGGGGATTTGACCATGGCTTATTTATTCCGCTCAAAATGATGTATCCTGACGCCGATATCCCGTCCCTTCAGCTTTCGCTGCTGCGGGGCCTTGATCCGGCCGCGCATATGGCCCTTGGCAAGGCGCTGCGCGAATTGATGCATGATAATATCCTGGTGATCGGGTCAGGATTTTCGTTTCACAATATGAGCGCATTTTCCTGGCAGGGGACCGACACGCCTGATCCGGCAAATGACGCCTTTCAGGAATGGCTTATATATGTGTGCACCGGTCCGATGACCCGGTCAGAGAGTGAACAAAGCCTTATCGGATGGGAGAAAGCTCCGTCCGCCCGCTACTGTCACCCCCGCGAGGAGCATCTGCTGCCGCTTCACGTTTGTCTCGGTATGGCGGACAAACGGGCCAATGTGGTCTTTGATGACTATATCCTGGGCAAGCGCTCACTGGCATTTTTGTGGTGAGGAAAGCAGACAGGTCAATGACCGTCCTGCATTTACCGGATTCCCGTTTTCACGGGAATGACAGCAAAATGTTTAACACCTCTATGTAATGAGTTTTTCAACAGCCCGGCGAGACTTGCCCCACGATTGCAACTGAGGTCCTGTACGACCAAACAGAGGCTCAGGCCGGAATGGGAATCTCTTATTCTATGCCTTCCGACCCTTGCTTACGATATCTTTTTCAAAATGAAATACAGTGTCCGTCTAATTTAAGTACCGTGAGCAGGTCTTCGCATTGAAGCCAAAGGAGGAAATCATGAAAAAGAACTTAAGATTTATTGGAGTCGCAATATTACTTGTTTTATACTCCGTTGTTTTAATCGCTTGTGGCAGCAGCGGGGGAGGCAGTAATAATGATAATGGAGACGGGGGGAACGTACAGTCCATAGGTCGCATTGATATTACGAACTCAAAAACGTTGGCCCTGGTTTCTCAAGATTCAGGTCAAACATCCAGTAAAGAGTCTCTGAATTCAGCTGCTTCATCGACAAGCCGGGACATTTTGTACAAAGTAACTCAGGACGGACTCCTGATTGAAGTCAACTTTTATGACAAACAGGGGAATAAGATTGACTCATCATTATTAACTCCAAGGAAGATCATAGACCTTACTAAAGATTATTTATATGTTGAATTTGCACCAACTGATCCAATAAATTGGTTTAGATTTTTTGTCAGGAAAAGCGATGGCGCGGTTTTCCAGGCGCCTTCTCCAAGAGACCACGGAGATTCCCTGGGAATAACTCAGTATTTTTACGCTGAGAGAACAACAGCCACAATTAGCGATGGGAATATTTACTATCCTACTAATACTTGTTGGGAATGCGGTAGCGCTCTTAATCGAATCGATGTCAGAGATTCTGCAAATTTATTTGATACCCGGATATCCCCTTCATCAGACAGTTTAGACAGATATGGTGATGTCCCCTTAGTGGACAAATCCGGCAACATACTTTACTTCGGGAATTCAGGCGGGATTCCGGTTGTTCGTTTGATCAAGCCCGATGGCTCCATGAGCGATATTTCCGGCATCTTTCCTGACGGCGGGGATATAAGCGTACCTGATGATTTTCCCTGTGACAGCGGCTGCACTTTTCTTGGTCCTGCGGGAAACATTTATTACATGAACTGGTCATACGTTGTGAATGAACATGGGAATGCGGAAGACAAAACTTCAATTTATGAACTCAACATTGATAATAAAGGAACACCTTCTTTTAAATTATATGGAGAACGATCCGGCGATCCCGTAAATTTATATTACTCCGCCTCGAAACGAAAATATTTAAGCATAGGCGGCAAGGTATTAGGAATTTACATGAAGTCATACGCTGATAAAACGGCGGCGGTTGTAGAAGTTTATAATCCTACAGGCACCAATCTTTTACAACCGGTTAATAACCTTTTGCTTGACGAAATCTATGATGCAAAGGCAGGCACTGCTTATTATTTTCTTTTCAGCAGGGATATCAGCGCAGCACGCAAGCTGTACAGAGTCAGTTCAGATACACATGAAGTAACCGAACTGTCACTTACAAGCGACTATGAAATATATAAGTTTGAAGTTATATCAGATAACGACGTTATGTTTCATGCGCTTCGATATTCGGATGGTGCTGATGTCATAGGAACTATCAATCAACTAAATGAAGTACATATTATCAGCGCAGTAGCCGGTCATCCTAGCGTTACACTAGTAAGGGTTTTATAATACTGCTCTAAAATATTGCAGATAACAGACCGTACCCTCGGATAATCGAAGTCAAGCCGCTCCTGCAGGAAGTCCGAAGTCGGGTCAGAGAATTAGCTTCTTCGATTTTTCTTGTGATAAACGCAAGATAGTCGGGAAGATCGATGGCGCGGAAGTACGAAGACAAGCGGATTCCCACCTTTCATTCTTCGCTGTACTGTGGTGAAGCAGGCTGTTGCGAAGAACGGAAGCCGGAATCCAGTCATGTCATATCATGGATTCCCGATTAACTACCCTCGGTAATGACGCCCTCTTCCAAAATCCCCATCAGGCTATGTCGAAACGGTCAAGGTTCATGACCTTGTCCCACGCCGCTATAAAGTCATTCAGAAACTTCTCCTGAGAGTCCGCACATCCGTAGACTTCCGCCAGGGCACGGAGCTGTGAGTTTGACCCGAAGATTAGGTCAACGCGGGTACCGGTCCACTTGAGTTCGCCGGTTGCGCGGTCACGGCCTTCAAACACGTCTTCGTCTTCCGGGGATGCCTTCCACGTCGTGCCCATGTCGAGCAGATTCACGAAGAAGTCATTGGTGAGCGTCTCCAGCCGATTTGTGAAGACACCGTGCCGGGACTGTCTGAAGTTGGTATTAAGGACGCGCATACCACCCACGAGCACCGTCATTTCAGGGGCAGTCAGCGTCAGCAGCTGCGCGCGATCTACCAGCAGCTCTTCTGCAGATACGGCGAATTTGGTCCTTTGGTAGTTGCGGAACCCTTCAGCAGCCGGCTTAAGTACTACGAATGACTTCTCATCGGTTTGCTTCTGCGAGGCGTCCATGCGTCCCGGATTGAAGGGTACCGTAACCTTGTGACCGGCATTCCTGGCAGCCTGCTCGACGCCCGCGCAGCCGCCAAGGACGATCAGGTCAGCCAGTGATACCTTCTTGACGCCGGACTGCTCACGGTTGAACGAGCGCTGGACTCGCTCCAGGACCTTGAGCACCTTCGACAGCCGCTCCGGTTCGTTGACTTCCCAGTCCTTCTGAGGAGCCAAACGGATGCGGGCACCGTTTGCGCCCCCGCGCTTGTCAGAGCCTCGGAATGTAGAAGCCGATGCCCATGCGGTTGAAACGAGTTCCGACACTGACAGACCTGAAGCCAGGATTTTGCCTTTGAGGGTGGCAATGTCTTTCTTATTAATCAGCTTGTGATTGACGGCAGGTATAGGGTCCTGCCAGATGAGCTCTTCTTTCGGAACTTCCGGACCGAGATAGCGCGCACGCGGCCCCATGTCGCGGTGTGTCAGTTTGAACCACGCCCGGGCAAATGCGTCCGCTAATTCTTTCGGGTTCTGCAGGTAGCGCCGCGCGATCGGCTCGTAGACCGGATCAAAGCGCAGAGAGAGGTCCGCTGTGGTCATCATCGGCCGGTGCTTCTTCGATGGGTCGTGTGCGTCAACCACCATGTCCTCTTCAGCTACATCCTTGGCCAGCCACTGATTCGCACCAGCCGGGCTCTTGACCAGTTCCCACTCGTATTTAAACATTACCCTCAAATAACCCAGGTCCCATTTGGTCGGGTTCGGCTTCCAGGCCCCCTCCAGTCCGCTGCTGATAGTGTCACCGCCTTTGCCGCTGCCGAAACTGCTCTTCCATCCGAGTCCCTGCTCTTCGATGGGGGCGGCTTCAGGTTCAGGGCCTACATGCGAAGCAGGGCCGGCGCCGTGACACTTTCCGAATGTGTGCCCGCCCGCGACGAGCGCAACGGTCTCTTCGTCGTTCATCGCCATGCGCCCGAAGGTCTCTCTGACGTCACGTCCGGATGCAACAGGGTCCGGATTGCCGTTCGGCCCTTCCGGGTTTACGTAGATGAGGCCCATCTGCACAGCAGCGAGAGGGTTCTCTAGTTTCCGGTCGCCGCTATAGCGCTGGTCGCCCAGCCATTTGTCCTCAGAGCCCCAATAAATATCCTCTTCCGGCTCCCAGATGTCCTCGCGCCCGCCGCCGAAGCCGAACGTCTTAAAGCCCATCGACTCAAGGGCGCAGTTGCCGGCAAGGATCATAAGGTCGGCCCAGGAGATTTTCCTGCCGTATTTCTGCTTGATCGGCCAGAGCAGACGACGCGCCTTGTCGAGGTTCACGTTGTCCGGCCAGCTGTTCAGGGGCGCCAGGCGCTGATTGCCGGACCCCGCCCCTCCGCGGCCGTCACCCATTCTGTAAGTGCCCGCGCTGTGCCACGCCATCCTGATCATGAGGCCGCCATAATGACCGTAGTCAGCCGGCCACCACTCCTTCGAATCGTTCATAAGGGCGTAGAGGTCCTTCTTTACTGCAGCGAGATCGAGCTTTCTGAACTCGTTTGCATAGTTAAAATCCTCACCCATCGGATTTGACTTGGAGGAATGCTGGTGCAGGATTCGAAGATTCAACTGGTTCGGCCACCAGTCCCGGTTCGTCGTGCCGCCTCCAGTGTTTTTGTTAGCCGTACCCCCCGCCGGGCCCCTGTTTTCTTCATTCATTGCATTTACTCCTTTCGGTGAATAAATTATTGAACAGCGTTACTATGAATAAAAATAGTTCTCTGTTCATATCAACTCGGTGTGCCTTAAAAGCAGTGTATCACGAAATATATGACCCTTCAATGCATCGGTATAATATTTTCTTTCATACGAGTGGTTATTCCTGACAGTAATCCAAATAAATTAACCGTCCTTCACAGATGGGGAGCAACCGTGGCAGGTCTTTGATTGCAGTGTTTTCAATGTTACCAGATTGACAAACAGCTATTATATTAATCGGATACGTTTATGATGTACAGGTCTATTTGAACTGAATTTGACTTTACGCCATAGTGTTACTACAGAGGTCCCATAAAAAAAGGAGCGCCCGTTTCACAGGCGCCCCCTTTGGAAGTCATAAATGCGAAGCGGATATGCTATTTTATTTTGCTCAACAGCTTCTCCGATGTCACGAGTTCCCTCACGCCGTGTGCGTGCTTCTCGTGGTATTTGTTATCGCCGCACCATTTGCTGAAATTATCGATGTCCAGCGTGTCGCACGTTGTTTTGACGTCCCATGTGACCTGCAGCGGTGAACAGTGGTGATTGTTCCAGCTCGTCCCGGTCGTGGACCCGGTGTATACCACTGTGGGGTCTTTGTGCGCTATAGGGGAATTGGAAAATTTGGCCTTGCCGTTCTTCTCCAGCAGATAAACCTGCGCCACGACTCTCAGTTCAGGATTAGGACACATGTTCGTCATGCAAGCGTTCAGACCTCCACCCATTGGTTTGACTCCATCGGTATTTATATCACAGGTTGTGTACACCCAGTGGACTTCGATTGTGTCGCCTTCCGCTATGCCCTCACAGCCATTATATTCGGCATGTTTTTCCTCCAGACGCCCGGCAGCGGGTTCTTTGCAGGCCCAGCCTGAATTGTCGCCGTCTGCCACATATGTTGAATACGCTGCCGCCTTATGCTCGGCGTTTCTGTGAAAATGTATATTGCACAGGTTCATGTCTGCAATCGAAGGCGCGGCATTGAATATTACATGGTTGTTCCCTATTGTGCTGTCTATGTCACGCGGTGACTGCGGCCCCGCGCCGACGCACTGGTTCTGCTCTTCAGGGGACTCGTGTTTGACCGCGTGTTTAGTATCATGCCCGGCCCCATGTTTCTTATCAGCAGCATACAGATTACCCACCAGCGCCAGACTCACAAAAAGGACTACTATAAATGACCTCATAATAAACCTCCCTATAAAATAATTTGAATTAATAATCCGCAGCATTCATTGACGGCTGCTACACAGCAGATTGATGTTCACGTCATAACATGTTTCCTCCTTTAATGTTATTAATATTCAGTATCCGTTTTAACAAATCAGTTACGAACGATCCGTTTACGGCATTTGCCGGTTATATTATCTGCAGAGGATTATATGCAACATATGAATAACGAGATCGTAATAATGTATCAGGCTGAAGTTTTTTTATAAATTAAAAAAAGTTAATACCATGATAAAGTCCTCTCTCTCTCTTGCTACTCATACTGGATCATTCATCATCGCGAATCAGGAGCACTATATCAATTCCAATTATTGAACCCGGGGAATAATCAATGCGGATTTCGCTGATAACACGTAGGGGAAATACTATGAAATATTAGATCATCGCGGTAATTACCTAAGCTATGTCCTTCATCGACGCGGGAACGGCCGTACCCCCTTATAATCTCCCAAATTTCTTGGGGAGGCTGGAATTAACGCAAGATTTTCAGCTTGTGTTATAAGTACAGGCACTCGCAGCGATCAAAACCCCTCGGTATCAGACGCTGCCGATAATCCCTATATCATTTGATGTCTCAATCAGTGTATCGGGACCGTGAAATATATCGTAAACCTCATTAGCGGGTTAGATGGTCCCTGTATTGACGCATTTATCTATAAAAACCTCAAGAAGCCCCGGATCAAGGACATTCCCGTTCATCGACATCATAATATTCAGAGCATCATCTTCACTATATCTTCTGCGGTATTGTCTGTCGCTGGTAAGGGCATCATACACATCGGCCATGGTAACGATCCTGGTTTCAAAGGGAATGTCACTTCCTCTCATGCGGGAGGGGTAGCCTTTTCCGTCATACCTCTCATGATGATGCCGGATAATATCGATAACGGGCCGAGACATATTGAGATGTCCCGCAACGTTAGCGCCCCAGCCGGGATGGTTTCTCAGCACTGTATGGTCTTCCTCGGTCAGCGGTCCAAGTTTATTGAGTATGTGCTCCGGGATGTGTATCTTTCCTATGTCATGAAGCAGGCCGCCGTATTTTATGTCATTTACTATTTCAGAAGAAACACCTGATGCCTGCGCCAGCATCAGGGCGTATGCCGCGACCCTGCGGCTGTGGCCAAGAGTATAGAGGTCCTTGATCTCCACCGCCTGCGCTATCGACAGTAGTGTGCCCCTGCTCTCTTCTTTCAGTGACCCGGCTATATGATACTGTACGATAACTTCTTTCACGTTCTGATAAAGATCATCGTCGATCCATGGTTTCATAATGACCCTGGAGACGCCGCAGCTATATATGGCGTTTACAGCGGTCGTCAGGTCTGCATCATTAGTGATCAGTATTTTCATGGTACCCGCTGACAGGCTGCTGTCATTCACCAGTAAATCGACACCTTTTATGCCGGACAGACAATTATCAGCGACGACAACTGCTATTTTTTCACTACTGATAATGTCAAGAGCTTCCTGTGCGCTGTCCGTCAGTACGACATGAATTCCGCTTAATGAGAATGTTCTTTCCGCTGAATGAAGAACATAGCTGTCTTGAGAGACAAACAGGACGGACACAGAATTATCTTGTTCATTTCCGATGTACTTCATTTAATCCTTCCCTTATCCGGACCATGACTCTTCTTATTTGTATCGGGAACTTACCTCTCTATCTTGAGCATTGCATCGCAATGGCAAAAGTCTCCTGTCTCCCTTTACATTACGTTTTGAATATGCTCTCGTTTTCTTCGATGTCTTCTGCTATACTCGAAATTAAAGCTCGACATGCAGAAAAATATGTTCCGCAGAAAGTTTTCATGGCAAGCCTGTGTCTAACCGGGAACCGTGATTATCTCGTGATCAACGCGGATTGAGCAGCTCAGAAAACTCATT
>JBFLYJ010000010.1:0-21134 GCA_040756635.1 Nitrospirota bacterium | reverse complement strand
AAAAACCACGGCAGCCACCGCGAGCAGCAAGGCCGCTGCCGCGAATGCCCTGCCCAGTCCGTATAATGACGCTGCGATGCCGGAGACAATCGGCCCGGTTGTGTGGCCGATGTCCATTATCGACCCGAGTATGCCCATGGCTGAGCCGTGCGACTCCCTGCTGCTCAGGTCCGCGATCAATGCCGACGTTGCGGAAGTTACCACAGACAGGCTGAAACCAAATAAAATGCTGAGGGCAAGGAGCGGAACAAAAGAGTTGAAGTACTGTATCCCCCATATGCATACAGCGCCGGTAAGCGCACCAATGGTGATCTGCGGTTTCCTTCCATGCCTGTCTGAAAACCTTCCCATGAAGGGTTTGGCGAGTGCGAGAGTTATTACCTGAGCTGAAATAAAGATGCCGACCTCATATGCAGTCAGTCCCGCATTTATTGAATACAGAGGTAGGAATGTTTCGAATGCGCCGTAGGCAAAGAGTATGGCCGCCTCGACCGAGCTCGTAATGATGATTCCCTTTGATGAGATGACCGTCCTGAATGACCTGAACGTTTCTTTCCAGTCTCTTTCTGTCTTTTTCACACCACTGAAATCCGGGATTTTCAATGCAAGGACAAGTGCCGCTATTCCTGCCGCACCGCATACCATATATACCACTTTGTAGCTCAGTCCCGGGTTATACACCATAAACCCTATAATGCCCCCTCCTATCGCCGGGGCCGCGAACCTGCCGGCAAGGGTCGCGGTCGAGAACCACCCTATCCTTTCACCTCTATCTTTATGAAACAGGTCCGCGACAAGCGCCATCGCAACGGGGATGAAAATCGCTGTCGCAAAGCCGTGATAAAACCTGACCGCAGCGAGCTGCCATATATCGGTCACCATGAGGTAAAGGAAGGGGGCTGTGGAAAACACGATCGCCGAGAAAACCAGCATCCTTCTCCTCCCCAGTTTATCCGACAGGACACCGGCGGGTATGCTTGCTATGATCCCGGTAAACGCGGAGATTGCCGCGACGATCCCCACCCCCGAAGGACCGGCCCCGAGATGTGAGGCAAAGAGCGGCAGTACAGGGCTCTTCGAAATGGTAGAGCTGAATATCGCGAAAAGCCCCGTCGTGCAGAGCAGTGTGAACGGGCTGAATTTCATATATTGGATTTACCGTGACCTGATACTATTTTTCATCAACCCCTGTATCTCCGCGTGATAGCCAAGATAACGCTTGAGGGTGATATCATTCTTCCCGTATTTCGGATACCCTCTGAGAATCTCTTCGAACCTTTTTTCAGCCTCGCTTTCATCTCCATGAATGTCCACAAGACCGTCAGTAATGATGTCTACAAGCCTGTCGGCATAAATCACTATTCTTTCTTCAAGCAGCCTGAGGGTATAGTCCTTGACCGGCAGACCCAGTTCTTCCGCCTCTTCTTTCGTAAGTCCGCCCCTGATGTGCTTTTCCATAATAGCGGTTATTTCTCCCGGCAGACCGATTTTTTCACCCAGTTCCGAGCCGATCCTGCCGTGCTCGATCTCATGGGTCATGGCCTTGCCGAGGTCGTGAAACAGCGCTCCCCTGCCGGTTAGTTCCATGTCGATGTCAGATCCGGTCCTCTCAGCTATCTCAAGCGCTTTTTCAGCCACCTTTACACAGTGTTTTATATCATCTTCTGAAACCCCTGTTTCCCGCAGGAGTTCGATATCGGAATTTTGAATTGTGTAATTCATCATCTATCCTCCGAATGTTACACGGTGGGGGATAATTTTATGCGGATTTATTTTTCAAACGGTGAAACAGGAGGTTTCACCGGAAAAATACCTCGGAGGCGGACATGACGTCCGCCGAGAATGAGCATGGAATTATTCCCCACTGTGTATAACATTATTTTACCCCGAAATATTTCAGGGTATCTGCAAGGGACTTTTCAAAGTCCTCTCTCAAATGTTCAAACTTCGCTTTTACATCATCATTAATGTGCCGGATATATTCCTGAAGCGCCTCCTTCCCGTATTTCTCCTCGATCATCTTCCCGTACTCAAACATCCTTGAAATGTCATGCCTCTCTGCCTTCTTCTCCGGGTCCTTGTCCATCCATTCATGTATGTCCTTATATTCTTTTCCCGTTTTATCCAGGCTTGTCTTTATATGTTTCTCAATCGACGGCATTATCTTTACCCTCCTTTGATCGAATAGTTGACCTTTCGGTTGCGTTAAATTGTTGATACCGGGCAGGCGGACTTGACGGAAAGCTTTACCTGCGATACCTTGGAGAAATCCATGAATACATAAGCAACATATCACAAGTCTCTCAACCGGTCATTGACGTGTAAAGCATCTCAAACACATCCATGCCCTTTTTCAGGATTTCGGTGTCGTACTTCGAACTCTTTCGTATGCCCACAAGGATTTCTTCAACACCGCGCGCGTTCTGTGAGCTGTACCTCCCATCCTTCACATCCAGTTCGTGCACCATCTCCGCGATCTTTTTCACGGTCCTGTCCTTTATGCCGAATGACCTGACAAGTACTTCAAAGGTGCATAATTCCCCTTTATGAGTGAAGTCTCCATACTTTGTATCAAACATGACCGCTCCCTCCGGAACACTTTCCCCGGCATTCTCATCAATGAACTGAAAAGCGGCATCGGCGTCAATAAATTTACGGACCAGCCACGCCGACGCCATCCTGTCAACAAACGGACTCTTTCTCGTAATCCATGTTCTGCCGATGAAATCCTTCCCGTTCATCCTGAGGACATGACCGCTCCGAACGGCAGGAGCTTCTCTTATCCCGTGAAGCGTTATCCTCTCCAAATCATTCCGGAGGTCATGTATTTTTTTCTCCACAAGACTGCCCAGACTCGACGGGAAATAATCGATCTTTCTGATTTCATCCATTTCCTTTAAATATCCGGTCAGCTCATCCGCCAGCTCACTCGTGTTTTTCACTGTGCCGCCCTTTTTAAAGCTGTTTATCCTTACTTCAACGCCGCTGAGTCCTTTTTCAATCCGTCTGAAATCCGCTTCCCTCTGACTGACGAACAAGCTGATTATTTCATTGTTGCCGAGCATCTCGAACTTGTTCGTTACCACAAAATCCCCCTCCCCGCCCATCGCCGCCACTTCAGCCATGATCCACTGGCAGAACTCATAGCGCTCCTCACTGTAAGGGAGCACGTATACCGCCCCTTTCAGCTGCACCGCCCCCTCCCTAGCAAGCCTTCTCCAGATTTTCACCCTCGCATTCACAGGGCGTGACGGGACGCTGTAGAAGAAGAGTATCCACCTGGCGCTACTGTCATCTTCGGACTTCTGCTGTTTTCCCGTATGCCTAGGACCCATAGCCGCACAACCCGCCATCACCGTATCTGCCACCTTTCAGACGGTCCGATTCCCCTGTTTTATCAGAAGTTTTCCTTAAATCTGCCAGGTCGTCGGCTTCTGCAAAGGTTACCGTCATGAATACATCTTCAAGCAACTCCGCAAAATGTTTGAATTTTTTATCTGTTACAGTATTCATTTTCACCGCTCCTTTCTATTTTGTATCTCTTGTTTTAAGTGTATCACATGTTACTTGCATTATCAAGCCCCGTAGTTTATTTGTACCCCGTCAGGGCAATAAATTCCTCCGGCTTGATTTGCTTCTGATTTAGTCCCTGCTTTTGCAAATCAGCAACTACTTAACTTTAGGCACCTGTCTGCCGATATAGAGATACGGCCATAGAGACAAGACAGGAAATAATCAGCCATAGAGCAGCCTTTCTGGCAATCCCGGTTTCTGGAACAGGCCCTTTCGACATAGTGAAAGAAGAAAGTTCATAATGACTGCCGCAAAAGCCCATATTCTTTTAGTTGATGACGAGCCCCTTGTTCTGCATTCTCTTTCTGTCTTATTGACGGAATTCGGCTACTCGGTCACATCGTGTAAAAACGCCGGTGACGCCCTTGAGAGATTTCATGAAAACGGTGTCGATATTGTTCTTACCGACGTCAAGATGCCGCGGACTTCGGGGATCGAGCTTCTCGAAAATATTCGTAATGTCAGAGATGATGTCCCTGTAATTTTGATGACAGCCAATGCGCAAATAGATACGGCGGTTGCCGGCATAAAGCACGGCGCCTTTGACTTTATTATGAAGCCCTGCAATCCGGAACATCTTTTGCGCTCCATAGAAAAGGCCGTCAAATACAGCACGCACCTACAAATGGACAAAGATTACAAGCGCATGCTTGAAGGTACTGTTGAACGGAGGACACAGGAGCTAGCGACCGCCCTCTCGCTTGTCCGGAACGTGAGCAAGGAGATGATACAGCGCCTGACTTCCATGGCTGAATTCAGGGACACCGACACAGGGGCCCATATCTCAAGGATCGGCCTCTATTCAAACAAGATCGCCGAGGCCATGAACATGCCGATGGATTTTATAGACAACATAACATTCGCGAGCCAGATGCATGACATAGGTAAAATAGGGATACCGGACAGCATCCTTTTAAAATCCGGGCCCCTTACAGCCGATGAATTCGATATAATGAAAAACCATACCGTAATCGGGGAGAAGGTACTGCGGGGTTCAATGTATGCCAACATAAAGATGGCAGCGTCGATTGCCCTTAATCATCATGAAAGATGGGACGGCACAGGATATCCCAAAGGACTGAAAGCCGACGCCATACCTATCGAGGGCAGAATAGTCATGCTGTGCGACCAGTATGACGCCCTCAGAAGCAAGAGACCATACAAGCCTTCCTTAAGCCATCAGGAGGTTGTCAGGATAATAACAGAGGGCGACGGAAGGACCGTCCCCGAACACTTTGACCCTGACGTGCTTAACGCCTTTATCGTGCTTTCCCCGGTATTTGACGAAATTTCCACCCTCTACTGACAGTTGTCCGGGCTTTCTGTCTTTTACTTTCAGTCTTCTTTATTGAGTTGTCTTCGCTCTTTTACTTATATTATTAGCTTATGGACCAGTCATATGATTACGACATAATTGTTGTCGGCGCCGGGCACGCAGGCTGCGAGGCGGCATTGGCCTCCGCAAGAATGGGAATGAAGACAGCCGTCTTTACTATGGGGCTTGATACTATCGGGCAGATGTCCTGCAATCCGGCGGTCGGGGGACTCGCCAAAAGCCACCTTGTCAAGGAAATAGACGCCCTCGGCGGTGAAATGGCGAGGATCACGGATCTGGCCGGGATACAGTTCAAGATACTTAATAAGAGCAAGGGACCTGCTGTCTGGGCCACCCGGGTGCAGGCAGACCGCGCCCTATACAGAAAGCATATGCGGAACGCGCTTGAGGCGCAGAAGGGTCTCGATTTAAAACAGGAGAGCATCGAACAGTTAGTGATAGAGCAAGGGAAAGTCGTCGGAATCAAAACCACGTCGGCCCCTCGTTCCCCGCACACAAGGGGAGAGGGAGAAATTATCTACCGGACAAAAGCGGTAATCATAGCATCGGGCACATTTCTTAATGGATTGATCCATATAGGACTGGAGAATTACCCTGCCGGCAGAATCGGCGAACCGCCTTCAGTTAATTTATCAAAAAGCCTGCGCGATATCGGATTCAGGATCGGGAGGCTGAAGACCGGGACCCCTCCCAGGCTTGACGAAAAGAGCATCGACTTTTCGGTCATGGAGGTCCAGGACGGTGATGTCCCGCCTCCTCCCATGTCTCTGTTTACTGAAAGGATCACCAATCCTCAGCTGCCGTGTTATATGACCTACACAAATTCATTCACGCACAGGACGATCCTGGAGAATCTTGAGCATTCCCCTCTCTACAGCGGCGTGATTAGGGGCATCGGCCCGCGTTACTGTCCTTCCATAGAAGACAAGGTGGTAAGATTTAAAGAGAAGATACGCCATCAAATATTTCTGGAACCTGAGGGACTGGACAGCGACGAATTTTATGCGAACGGTATATCGACAAGCCTGCCTCGTGAAGTCCAGAAAAAGATGGTCAACAGTATTAAAGGGCTTGAGGAGACAAGGATCAATACTTACGGTTATGCAATTGAATATGACTTCGTGTACCCGACCCAGCTCAAGCCCACTCTGGAGACTAAACTGATCGAAGGACTTTTTCTTGCCGGGCAGATAAACGGGACATCAGGATATGAAGAGGCCGCTGCCCAGGGGCTTGTTGCCGGGATCAATGCTTCGCTGAAACTGAAAGGGGGAGGACCTTTTATCCTTGGAAGGCACGAGGCATACATAGGGGTCTTAATCGACGATCTTGTCACGAAAGGGACAATGGAGCCCTACAGAATGTTTACATCAAGGGCCGAGTACAGGCTTCTGCTGAGGCAGGACAATGCTGATCTGCGCCTTCTGGAAAAAGGACATAAGATCGGCCTCATAAATGATCGGCAGCATGATTCGTTCATGAATAAAAAAGCGGCTGTGGAATCAGAATTAAAAAGAATCAAATCAACGCGCGTAAAACCCGGCGTCATAAATCCGGTACTAAACAGAATCGGCGCGGCTGCCATAAAAGAAGACACATCCTTATATCAGCTGCTTAAGCGGCCTGAAGTCAGGTACATAAATATTGCTGAGGTTGCGCCGTCAGGCAGCGGTATCGCGCAGGACGTTATCGAACAGGTTGAGATCCAGACAAAGTATGAGGGTTATATCCAGAGGCAGGCTGAGCTCGCGGAGAAATTCCGGAAATTCGAGGAAAAGAAAATTCCGGAGGGGTTCGTATATAAAGACATCAGCGGACTCTCAAAAGAAATAGTGCAAAAACTCGAAGAGGTCAGGCCAGTCAACCTGGGTCAGGCAGGCAGGATCCCCGGGGTCACACCGGCAGCAGTCTCAATCCTGATTATCGCGGTCACAAGACAGAGACGGAAATAATTCTTCCCGAAGTACAAATCTGATGAGAGCAGTTCATTACTGATTTAAAAAAAAAGCCGGCATCCTTTGTAAAGGATGCCGGCTTTAAGTTTCACAAACTAGTGCTGATTCTTTAAAGGGAAGTGCTCATGGGTCTTCTTGAGTCTTTCCTTAAAATCAAACTTGTACTTGGGATCTACTTTTTCTACAAACGGGCTGTCACCACCGTGACATACCATACAGCCTTTTTCATCCTCAGAGGGAATAATAAGACCTGCAGCTTTGGCGTCAGCCAGGGGGAATGACTTGTTCTTTTTCATAACTGCACTGAAGTCACCACCCGCGCCGTGACATGCTTCACACTGAACACCTTCCAGGTCCGGTGTCTTCTCAATGCTGACAAAGCCGCCTTTGCCGTATCCGGTTGTGTGGCATTTCAGACAGTTGGGATCAGTCGTGTAGTCTTTGTCTTCAAGTCCGGCCTTCTTCTTCTCAGCAACTTTGACACCTGCCTTAAGGTTTTCAAAGCTGTTTGCCATTTTCGTCTCATTCCATGACTTGAACTGCTTCATGTGACAGGCCTTGCACTTTTTTGCACCGATATACTGTGCCGCATTCGCCTGTACCGCAACAAAAAGGGCTGCAATAAACAGAACAGAAACAAATCCGATTATCTTTTTCAAGATTTCACCTCCTTTCACTTTTAGTTTATTCAGATATGGCGGTATTTGCATACCCGGCCGCCGCGATATTCTCCGTATTTTTACATTGTGGAATTTCTCAACGGCAGAGCAGATGAACCGCCCGTTTCAGATCTAAATTTTGGCCATTAGTATAGCAGGAATAAATATGCAAATGTCAAAAATAAATTAATTTAACTATTAAGATCTTTAAACGATAAATGGCGGAGGAGGTAGGATTCGAACCCACGGAGCTTTCGCTCTACGGTTTTCAAGACCGTCGCCATCGTCCACTCGGCCACTCCTCCAAACTAATTAATTGTAGGGGCGTTGCATGCAACACCCCTACCTTGTGATCTTGTCTGTACCCATAAAATGCCTCAGGGCGTCAGGTATTATAACAGAACCGTCTTCCTGTTGGAAATTCTCCAGTATTGCGGCGCAGGTCCTGCCGATTGCCAGCCCGGAACCGTTTAAAGTATGGACAAACTCCGTCCCCTTTTTCCCCGTTCTCTTGAATCGGATACTCGCCCTTCTGGCCTGGAAATCAGTAAAGTTCGAGCAGGAGGATATCTCCCGGAATTTCTGCTGGGCCGGGAACCAGACCTCAAGGTCATACGTCTTTGCCGCGGAAAACCCCATGTCGCCTGTGCAGAGCGCGACCACGCGATAATGAAGCCCAAGCCTCTTTAAGACCTCCTCGGCATTATTTGTGAGAGCTTCTAGTTCATTAAACGAATCTTCCGGTTTTACAAACTTGACCAGTTCGACTTTGTTAAACTGGTGCTGTCTTATCATCCCCCTGGTGTCCTTGCCGTATGAACCCGCCTCTTTTCTGAAACAGGGAGTATACGCCGTGTAATATATCGGCAGGTCCTCTTCCCTGAGTATTTCGTCCCTGTGGATATTTGTCACCGGAACTTCGGCGGTAGGGATCAGGTACAGGCCCTTTGAGTTTTCCTTAAAAAGGTCTTCCTCGAATTTCGGCAGCTGCCCTGTGCCTGTCATCGACTCCTTGTTCACAAGAATCGGAGGGAAGATCTCCGTATAACCATGTTCCTTTGTATGTAAGTTGAGCATGAAATTCATAAGCGCCCTTTCGAGCTTCGCGCCCGCACCTTTATTGATCACAAACCTTGCGCCTGAAATCTTCCCTGCCCTGTCAAAATCCAGTATGTCGAGACCTTCTCCTATGTCCCAGTGGTTTTTCGGTTCAAATGAAAATTCCGGGCTGGTCCCCCATACCCTCACTTCCCTGTTCTCGGTTTCATCTTTGCCTACAGGCACGGATTCATCAGGCATATTGGGTATAATGAGGAGTTCCTGCAAGGCCTTCTCTTCCAGTTCCTTCAGCAGGTTCTCCTTCTCCGTCATCCTGTCGGAAAATGTCTTGGCCTCGGCAAGCAGCCCTGATGCGTCTTTGCCTGCCTTTTTCAAATGCCCGATTTCCTGGGTCAGTTTGTTTCTGGACTGGCGCATGTCTTCCACAGCCCTCAGAACGTCCCGCCTCTCTTCCTCAATTTTCAGTATCTTGTCGAGTATGCCCGTTCCTTCCCCACGGTTCTTCAGGGCATTTATAACTCTGTCCGGATTGTCTCTTACAAGTTTAATATCAAGCATACATTACCCACCCTTTCTCATTTGCATTATATAAGGTAAGTTAAAATACTGTAAAAATCAATAATCCCCCAAAAGCATTTAGAGTGAATCTCCCATTGGCAAGCAACGGGGTATTCTGGCATCCTTTTTATAAACATTTGCAATAGAGGCTGAATGGCGAGTAAACACAATGCCGACACCTTTTAAAAAAAGTTTATTCAGTTATCAAAGCATTCCAGCAATATTAACGAACAGATTAAAATTAGCCAAACACTCTCTGTCATTCAAATATTCTGTCGATTCATTGTGTTTATGAGGGGTTCAGCCTCTATTAACTTGACTACCCGGCACTAATCTTACACTCCCTTGCGCGTCCAATTCCCCCTTTATCTCATACTGTATATCAAGAAATTTTTTAATAATATGGAGATTTGTCATCAGGTGCTGCGTAATGCGGGAGGTAGTAAATAATGACTCCTCCTGAGAAAGGCTGAGATACAAAACAATCTGGTCGGCAAGATGCGGGTCAAGGCATGCTGAACACTCCTGGAAGGACATCAACTGTTCGGCAGCTTCTTTACCCACTGCCTCTGCAGGCTTTCCTCTTTCCCCTAAAGACGAAAAACCCGCCAGCGTATTTTCATATTCAGCCTTTAGAAAGACAAAAGTGCCCTGACCATATGATGGGACGTCCGCAACCCTGACATCAATATCAGGCTGATGAAGCTGCTGTATCACTGACTTCATCTGCCTTTCCGCAATGGTGAGCGGCAGATTTGAAACGCCGGAGCAACCGTTTACAGACAGCAACGCACCCCTGAAGATTGCCTGCATATTCATAATTTTATTTACAGGATAAATCTGAAAGGTTACCTCTCCGCCGCCCTTAGGATAAAATCCGTATCTTGTTATTGATGATTCTACCGCGATACCGGTCCTTCCGAGCATGGGCATAAAGATATTGGAAATGTAATCGTAGGTCGGGCTGAATGGGACATGCGTGCCGCCTTTTATCGTTATTCTGGATGGTTTGCCAGACAATATCAGGGGAGGCAGCAGAGTTTGAAATACAAGTGAACAGGAGCCGGCTGTCCCGATATCAAAAGTGTACTCGCCTGCCCGTACGTGTTCCGGGCTGAAAGCCAGTTCCATTGAACCCTTTTCGTTGCCTGATACCCGAGCATGACAGATTTCCGCTGCGGCATTCACACAAGTAACGTGCTGGGGCATTAGCCCCGGTTTCTTCCTCCCGCTTCTGATATTGAAAAGTTTAAGAGAGTTTCCAGTAATACAGCTTAAACTCAGCGCTGTCCTCAATATCTGTCCGCCGCCCTCACCGAAGCTCCCGTCAATTTCAACCGCTTTATTCATGCTGAATCCAGATACCCCTGCAGATACGGAATTCTGATGAAGAATTCCTATACGACACCTCATAAAAGTAGTTATTCGACAGCAGCTGGCGGTCAGGGGGAATAAACCAGTATGGCTGGTCTGAAGAGATAAAGTAACATGTCGTTTGTCGATTATTGGAATTCTGGAACAGAGTTCCGTGTCGGCTCAATAATATTTGATAATTTTTCAGATTGTTGCCTATGAACAACATATAGGTAAGTATACCGTATATATACATAGCGCGAATGTGACAGAGGCATGGCGCGCCATGCCCCTACGGCATTTTGCTATAATAAAACAACTTGAGCAGATCAATTGCACATAGATTTTTTGCCTTGCTCGTACTTGCCTTGCTTGCACCAGATATGGCACATGCGCTGAAAGTCACGGTATCCCCTAAGGACGTTATTCCCGGGGACGTCTTTCTTTTAAAAGTAGAAACAGACGGGCCGATGCCTGTTGAAGCAGAGTTTCTCGGCAATAAAATAACCCTCTATCCGATAAACGGAAAACAGTTTCTGGCCATGGTCCCCGTTGATATCGATACGGCACCGGCAAAATATAATATCAGTATCACCGCCGGGGAAGCCCTTCAAAAGACCGTGATAAACGTCAGGCGGCATACATTCCGTACGATAAAACTTACACTGCCGGAGGCAAAGGTCACGCTCAGCCCGGAAGATGAACAGCGGGCGGTAAGAGAAGCGGAACTGCTTAACAGGATTTGGCCTGAAAACACCGCGCCTGTCTGGAACGGCCGCTTTGCCTCACCAACAAACACCGAGACATCGACTGAGTTCGGTGTCAAGCGCATCATGAATGAAAAGAAGACCAGCGTTCACCGGGGAATGGACTTCAAAGGTGAAGCAGGGGCCCCGGTCAGGGCAATTAATGCCGGGACCGTCGTCCTGACTGAAGACCTGTTTTTCGGCGGCAACACGTTGATCGTTGACCACGGGATGGGGCTCTATTCAGTATATATGCATCTCTCAAAATTTAATGTTTCAAAGGGAGATAAGGTGTCAAAGTCCCAGATCATTGGGCTTATAGGAAGCACTGGAAGGGCGACCGGGCCGCATCTCCACATGAGCGTCAAGCTCAACGGGATGAGTGTTAATCCCGAGTCACTGTTTAAACTGGCTTTGTAGGGGCGTATTGCAATACGCCCCTACATAATGCGGGATCGCATTTTAATCCATTCAATGAACAACAATAGCGCTATTTCTAAAATCCTATGGCTTACCATTTTCGCCATCGCCATGGCTTACGTCGAATCCGCGGTGGTCGTCTACCTGCGGGCCATTTTTCATCCAGAGGGGTTTACATTCCCCCTTCAGCCGTTTAATGATTACAAAATCACGGTTGAGGTGTTCAGGGAAATCGCCACGATCGTCATGCTTGCGACTGTAGCACATATTGCCGGCAAAAATTTCCATGAACGGTTCGCATTTCTGATGCTGATCTTCGGGGTATGGGACATATTTTATTATGTATGGCTGAAAGTGCTTATCGACTGGCCTGCGTCTTTATTTGACTGGGATGTTTTATTTTTGATCCCTCTGCCGTGGATCGGACCTGTCATCGCTCCGGTCTCCATCGCGGTTCTTATGATAATCTCCGGTATTCTTATAGCGAGGTTGTCCGATAAGGGGCCCGCTTTCAGACCAAAGTTTGTCTCGCTCCTCCTTGCATTTGCCGCTACCCTGCTGGTACTCTACTCCTTCATGTACGATACCGGGGCAACACTGCACGGACAGATGCCGAAGCCCTACCGGTATGATTTATTGATAGTAGGGGATATTTTATTTGTCGTATCATTTGTAATTTCATATTTCAAACACGATTAAACCAAAAGAAGGCAGAGAGTGGATTTATAAAGTCATCTCGATACATTTGTAGGGGCGTATTGCAATACGCCCCTATTTAACCAAGTTTTGGCCGTTAGGATATAAAGAATAATGACCAGCAATATTTAATTTTATATCTTATCGAATTATGAATTTATAAATCTGCCCTCTGCCTTCTCGTATATTCTATAGCACGATGAGTGGATACTTAATAACAATTATAATTTTCTATCTGATGGTCGTACTCTTCGGCTACTGGCTCGACTTCCTGAATCTATCCCATTTAAGGAAATACGGCTCTGTCATTCCCCCTGAATTCGAAGGACAGATAGACCAGGCCCTCTTAAGCAAGACAAGGGATTATACTGTCGAGCATACGAAGTTCGATTTTATTTCTTCCGTGTTTAACAATGCTGTCTTTCTGCTTTTTATATTAGTACTGCTGAACATCTATAATTCCTGGGTCATTTCCCTCAATTATTCATTCATCATCTCAGGCATTGTATTTTTTCTCCTGCTGACATATGGAGAAACCGCCATCTCCCTGCCATTCAGCCTCTACAGCACATTCAAGATCGAAAACCGGTACGGTTTCAATACAATGACATTGAAATTATGGACAACGGACCTCATCAAGTCTCTTCTCATCTCAACAATCCTGACCGGCCTGCTTGTCGCCGCGGGACTGTTCATCATTCAAAAGAGCCCGGATTTATGGTGGCTCTGGGTATGGTTATTCTTCCTCGCCTTCGGGATCTTCATGATGTACATTTCCCCGTATGTGATCGAACCCCTGTTCCATAAATTCTCCCCCGTCGGGGACGAGAAACTCGAAGAAGGCATCCGGGCGCTGATGGAAAAGGTCGGGATAAAAGTAAGCAGGGTATTCAGGATAGACGCGTCTAAACGGACAAAGCATACGAATGCGTATTTCACCGGTATTGGCAAGGTAAAGAGGATCGTCCTCTACGACACGCTTATCGAGAAAATGGATTATGACGAGATCATGTCTGTCCTGGCCCATGAGGCAGGACACTGGAAAAAGAAGCACATTTTAAAGTCCATTATCGTGACCGAGACGATTGCACTGGTCTCAATCTATATCGCATATCATGTGATCCAGAGTGATATTCTCATTACCCTCTTCAATATTAAGGAAAGCTCGTTCTTCGCCAAGCTTGTCGTCCTCGGCTTTATAGGCTCGATCGTCTCCTTCCCTTTCGGCCCGGTGTTTCATTATTTCTCCAGAAAACATGAGAATGAGGCTGACAAATATTCCTATGACCTGACCGGAAATCCGGACAGCATGATAAGCGCACTTGTAAAACTCTCCAAAGACAACCTCTCCAACCTCCATCCCCACCCTCTTTACGCCCTGTTTCACTATTCCCACCCGCCGGTGCTGGAGAGGATAAGAAGGATACGTGCATTAAAAAAATAGGATTGTCTATTTTTGACATCTCTCCGATAATTATTGTTAAATAAACCTTGCTGGAATTTACGACTGACGTATAATGTGAAATACATTTATTGTCATAACCGCATGCCGGGAATTGTTTTTGATGAAGATTCCGGGCAAGCCGGAATGACGGAAGCAGGAGTCGACTATGGCACTTAACCAGAAAAAATCAAACGAACTTTTTAAGAAGGCTAAACGCATCATTCCCGGAGGCGTGAACAGTCCTGTCAGGGCTTTCAAGGCTGTAGGCGGAAACCCTCTTTTTATTCAATCCGCAAAGGGCTCAAAGATCTATGACGTTGACGGGAACGAGTATATAGATTACGTTCTTTCGTGGGGGCCGATGATACTTGGCCATTCACATCCGACAGTTGTTAAGGCGCTTCAGGAGGCCGCTGAAAAGGGCACGAGTTTCGGCGCGCCTACTCCGCTTGAAGTGGAGCTGGCTGAAATGGTGCGCAAGGTCTATCCTTCCATGGAGATATTAAGAATGGTAAACTCCGGCACAGAAGCTACCATGTCTGCCATCAGGGCCGCGCGCGGATTCACCGGAAGAGACAAGATAGTTAAATTTGAAGGGTGTTATCACGGGCACGCAGACGGACTGCTCGTAAAAGCCGGCTCAGGCGCAGCCACATTCGGAGTGCCTACAAGCCCCGGCGTCCCAAAGGACTACGCGAGAAATACTTTAACACTCCCCTACAATGACCTTAAGGCATTTAAACAGCTCTGCGAAAAAACGGGCAAGAGCATTGCATGTGTAATCATTGAGCCTGTGGTCGGCAACAGCGGATGCATACTGCCTAAACCGGGCTATCTTGAAGGTCTCAGAAAATTGACCCTGAAATATGGGATCGTTTTGATATTCGATGAAGTCATGACCGGATTCAGGGTCTCATCCGGCGGCGCTCAAAAAGCATTCAAGATCAAACCTGACATGACCTGTCTCGGCAAGGTCATCGGCGGCGGCCTTCCTGTCGGCGCTTACGGCGGCAAGGCGGAGATCATGAGAAAGATAGCCCCTGACGGGCCGGTTTATCAAGCGGGTACGCTGTCAGGGAATCCGCTTGCCATGACAGCCGGGATCGAGACTCTGAAAATATTGTCAAAGCCCGAGACATACAAACAGCTGATGGCCAAATCAAAGGCCCTTGAAGAGGCCATGAAGGACGCCGCGAAACGGGCGGGCGTAAAAACGAAGTTCTACAGGGCAGGCACCATGTTCTGCACTTACTTTACAGACAAGGAAGTGTTTAATTTCAGCGATGCCGCAAAGACCGACACAGCGGCGTTCGCGAAATTTTTCAGAAAGATGCTCGAAAGGGGAGTTAATCTGGCCCCGTCAGCGTTTGAGGCGGGCTTCATGTCCCTTGCCCATACTAATGCAGACATAAACAAAACCGCACGGGCGGCGTACGAATCATTAAAAGAAATAAGATAATACATATAAAATACAGGACATAATAATTTAAAAATCCCCCTTCATCCCCCTTTGCCAAAGGGGGATCTTCCCCTCTTTGAAAAAGAGGGGTTAGGGGAGATTTCCCCGATATAAATACCATGAAATTAATAATCACAGGCTTTTCCAACTCCGGCAAGACAACGGTCTTTAATGCGTTGACAGGACAAAACCTGGAGACGACCACATACCCGACATCGATCTCTGCCGAGGTCGAACCGCATTTGGGTGTTGTAAAAGTGCCTGATGCCCGGATTGACAAGCTGTCATCAATCTATGAACCGAAAAAGACAACATACACGACGGTTGAGTACATTGACTTTCTCGGCATCACGTCCGCGTCCGGCGGAGGCGGTGTTTCACAAAACACAAAGGTCTTTAATTTAATCAAGGACGCTGACGCAATCGTGCATGTTGTTCGTGCCTTTGATGATGAATCAATCATCCATCCCATGAACCGTGTGGACCCGTTAAAGGACGTCGCTTCATTTGAAGATGAACTCATATTCGGCGACCTCGAACTGGCCGAAAAAAGACTCGAGAAGATCGAGGAGCAGGAGAGAAAAGGCAAGAAACAAGACAGTGCCGACAGGGAGCTGCTGCTTAAGTGTAAAAATGCACTTGAAGGAGAGACCTCCCTTCGCGATATAGAGTTTAATGATGAAGAAAAGCGGCTGATGCTGCCCTATCAGTTTCTTACCACCATGCCGGAGATAATTGTCCTGAATATCAACGAAGGGGACATCACCTCTGATAAAACAAAAGAACTCCGCGCAAAAATAGAGACATATTTCAAAGAAAAAGGTACGGGGACGGTCCCTCCTGTTATAACGCTCTGCGGCAAGATCGAGATGGAATTAGCGCAGCTCCCTCAGGATGAGGCAAAGGCCTTTCTTGACGATCTCGGGATAGATGAACCCGCAATGCACAAGCTCTGCCATGTTTCGTATGACGCCCTCGGTCTGATTTCCTTCTTCACCGTGGGACCGGATGAGGTAAGGGCCTGGACAATCAGAAAGGGTACCCATGCCCAGCAGGCGGCAGGCAAGATACATTCCGATATCGAACGGGGATTCATCAGGGCCGAAACCGTGAGCTACACGGATTTTATATCATGTGACGGAAGCATGACCACGGTCAAGGAAAAGGGCCTGGCAAGACTTGAGGGCAAGACATACGAGGTCAAAGACGGGGACATTATCAATTTCAAATTTAATGTGTAACAATGTAGGGGCGGGGTCATCCCGCCCTCGCATTTCTTCCTACATTACCTTGCCAGCTTTGCCGCAATGGATGCCACATGCCTTCCCTGATAACGGGCGGCCTCAAGTTCATTGGCACTCGGCATGCGCTCACCCTTTCCTCCGGCAATCGTCGAAGCGCCATATGGTGAACTACCGGTTATTTCATCCATCCTCATCTGCCCCTGAAACGCATATGGTAATCCCACAACGATCATGCCCTGGTGAAGGAGGGTAATATGAAAGCTGAGGATTGTTGACTCCTGCCCACCATGCTGGGTAGCGGAACTCGTGAAGACGCTTCCGACCTTTCCGACCAAGGAGCCATTCATCCAGAGCCCTCCTGTTGCATCAAGAAACTGACGCATCTGGCCGCACATATTTCCAAAACGTGTTGGAGTGCCGAAAATAATCGCGTCAGCAGTCGCCAGTTCATCAACCGTGCAAACCGGGACATGCTCAAATGCCTTCTGGGCCTCAACCGCGCCCATATTCTGCAGTACCTCGAGAGGCAGGGTTTCAGGTACACGACGAATTTCGACCGTCGCACCCTGCACGCTTCTGGCCCCCTCTGCGATTGCTTCTGCCATCCTGTGAATGTGACCGTACATCGAATAATAGACTACCAATACTTTCATGCGTTACCTCCGGATTAATGTTCAATAACAATGTCGCTTCATGGACTAATGATTATATATCATAAATACCAACTACAGTCCAGCAAGAGTACGATGCCGCCGATTCTTCAAATATCACTGAAGTATGTCCCATAATAACGCGGTTACTCTGGTCATATCACCAGAGCGACATGGTCATCTTGCCACTATGACATCCTTTTTTTGCCATTGTTACATGTAAAAATAAATTGCACCGTTATCTATCCGATTGTTTTTTTTATCTATTGCTTAAATGGTATATTTATTGCTTCATTTTTTGGGTTAGGTCTCTCACAATTCAGCTTTTTGAGCAGGCGAAGTCGGCCTGTTATACATAAATACAAAAAGTCTTTTCTCAAATAACTGCAACGGCATTGTAACGTCCAATCTCAGATGCACAAGGAGTCCGTATTTCCGGCGCATTGTATACAGGGAGGAACTACTTACTTTCATATCTAAAAATGACAAGTCTGTCATCTAAATAACAATTTTTTTGTGGGGGGGGAAATGAAAAGGGGAATTGCGTCTCTATTTATTCTTGTTGTAGTTTTGGGATTTGCTTTACGGGTTAATGCTGGTCTGCAACTATTAGGTCAAGGCACATCATCCTATGGCTCTTACAATCTCATCTATGATACCGACATGGATATCACATGGTACGATTATTCGGGTGCATCTAATTTGTGGCAGGGCCAGGTGGGCTGGGCAGATGCATTGTCAGTGACGTTTGGAGGCAGCATTTATGATAACTGGCGGCTGCCAATAACATTTAATGATAGCTGTGTATACTCCAACTGCACAAACAGCGAGATGGGGCACCTGTTCTATACAGAACTTGGGAACAAAGGTGTCCCGGAACCTGGCTGGGGACTCTTAAACACCGGCGACTTTCAGAACCTGCTGGACAATTTGTACTGGTCGGGCACGGTGTACCCCTATCCGGACCGCGCATGGTATTTCAACTTCGGCAACGGCTATCAGGTTTCAGAAGATAAAACTGTCAACATGTTCGCTCTTGCCGTTATGGATGGACTCCCCACTCTTGATTCAGATGCCGACGGGGTTATGGATGCTGACGACAACTGCCCGAATACCCCCAACCCCGATCAGACCAACACGGACGGAAATATTACGATTGTCGGCAGCAGTGACATCCGCCTTGACACGGACACTGCCGGGAGTGCGAACTCCGTAAGCCCCAAGGTAAGTACGGACGCGAACGGACATGTTTATGTCGCATGGCAGGACGTCCGGAGCGGTACGGGAGACATCTATTTCAACTATTCTGCGGATTACGGCATTTCCTGGCAGGTCAACGACATACGTCTTGATACAGATGCTCCCGGGAATGCCAGTTCAGCGAACCCCTTAATCAGTGCCGATGAAAGCGGCAATGTGTATGTTGCATGGCAGGATGTGCGGAACGGCCTGAGCGACATCTATTTCAATTATTCGCATGATCACGGGGCGACCTGGCAGCCAAACGATATACGGCTTGACAGGGGCACTCCCGGGATTGCGGAATCCTATATGCTCCAGATGACCGCTGATGATAACGGCCGCGTCTATGCTGTATGGCTGGACGACCGCAACGGCGCAGGAGATATCTATTTCAATTATTCAACTGATCACGGCGCTACATGGCAGACAAACGATATACGCGTCAACCATACCCCCGGGGCCTGGGCCACAACTGCCCCCATGATCAGCTCTGACGGGAACGGCCATGTCTATATAGCCTGGCTTGACCAGCGCAACGGCCCGTACGATATCTATTTCAACTATTCCTCAGACTATGGCGCGAGCTGGCAGGCAAATGACGTTCGGCTTGATACAGATGCGGCCGGAGCCGCATATTCCCAGAACCTCGCGATCGATGCTGATGCAAACGGGCATGTTTATGCTGCATGGATTGACAGCCGTAATGGCTCTCAGGACATCTATTTCAACCGCTCGTCGGATTATGGCGCGACATGGCAGGCAGGCGATACGCGTCTTGACACAAATCCCGCCGGCGCCTCCAATTCCTTCTATCCGCGGATCAGCAGCGATGAAAACGGCCATGTGTACATAGCCTGGTACGATTACCGCAACGGTAATACGGACATCTATTTCAACCGCTCATCAGATTATGGCGCGACATGGCAGGCTAACGATGCCCGTCTTGATACAAATACCGCCGGGGCCTCCCACTCACTTGACCACAGGATCATCAGTGATGAAAGCGGCCGTGTGTATGTGACATGGTATGATTACCGAAACGGCGCCCCGGACATCTATTTCAACTATTCAACTGATTACGGCTCCACATGGAAGGCAAACGACATACGACTTGACACGAATTCTCCGGGTGCAGCCTACTCCTATATACCATGGCTTAGCTCTGATGAAAAAGGCGATGTCTTTGTCGTCTGGAACGATCAGCGCAACGGCCAATATTACGACATATATATTAACCGCATAACTGTAGGTGATCTCTATGGAGATGCGTGTGACAACTGCCCGAATAATCCCAATCCGGGACAGACAGACTCAGACAGCGATACTGTCGGTGATGTCTGCGACAGCTGTCCGGCGGACCCGTTGAAAATCGCCCCTGGCATATGCGGATGCGGCGTAGCTGACGATGATTCCGACGGCGACGGAACGTTAAATTGCAGCGATCCGTGTCCATCCGACCCGTTAAAGACCTCTCCGGGAGTATGCGGTTGCGGCATGAGTGATATTGATTCTGATAGTGACGGCACATATGATTGTATGGACGGCTGTCCGAATGACCCGGCAAAGACCGCACCCGGCGACTGCGGCTGCGGCGTAGCTGATAGTGATTCCGACAGTGACGGAGTCGCTGACTGCACTGACGTCTGCCCGAGCGATCCGCTCAATGACGCGGACGGCGACGGTGTATGCGGCGATATCGACGTATGCGAGGGATTTGACGACAATATCGATCCGGATGGCGACGGGCTGCCGACCGGCTGTGATCCCTGTCCGGTTGATGCCCTGAATGACACGGACGGCGACGGCATCTGCGGCAGCCAGGATAACTGCCCGAACGTCCCGAACCCGGACCAGACCGATTCGGACGCGCCGGCGCCTGTTACCTGGACAGGCGGTTATGACGCCGACACCGCAACCGGCCTGCTGCCGCAGGAAGTTGTTCCTGCATGGAGCAGGACCATTCCTCTGCGCAACGGCTCTCATCTCGCTTCGCTTTCACTCGAAATAGTTGAGACCAGTTCACACGACAATTTGACCGAGGTGCTTAACACAACCGCGGGGTGGGCAGCTGCACAGCCTTGCGGGGCATGTCATAATCCGCATTCTTCCCTGAACCTGCCGCCGCTCATTCCCGGCGTTGACTATTACCCGGTTGGTTATTCGATAAACGACACCAGTCTTGACAATTCGACAGGCACCACTGTTGAGGCAAAGCTCCTTAACAAAGCCATCAACAGCGGCAGTCAAATGGGATTCTCGATAAGCGACGGTGTCAATGATGTTTCCCTTATCATCCGGTATGACCGGGTCTATCTGTTTTTCCCGGCCCCTGCGGGAACCGCAATATATGACACCAACTCCCAGCTCTCCGCGTATCATATGATGGACACGACGGATGGTTTCCATGTCTACACTCTGAGGATGCAGGGAGATAATGTTGAGGCCCTTGTCGATGGTACGGTCGTCATAATCCATACCGTCCCGGACTTCGTCACGACAGGCGAGAAAAAGATCCGGTTTGGATACCATTCCCACGTCAATGGGGCCGGCGCAGAATGGGATTACGTGAAGTACTATGGAGGCATGGTACCCTACGGCGATGGGGCGGGAGACGCGTGTGACGATTGTCCTTCCGATCCGGACAAAACTGCTCCCGGCCAGTGCGGCTGCGGAGTTGTAGATACGGATACCGACGCTGACGGAACAGCCGACTGCATTGATGCGGATGATGACGATGACG
>JBFLYJ010000001.1:0-33571 GCA_040756635.1 Nitrospirota bacterium | reverse complement strand
CTGTCACCGAAATACTTGGACGACATGGCGGTGCATTCTATATGCCAGCCAGGCCTGCCCTTGCCCCACGGGCTCTCCCAGAAGGGTTCCCCTTCCTTTGACGCCTTCCACAAGGCAAAATCAAGGGGGCTTCTCTTCCTTTCATCCACATCAACCCTCGCTCCGGAAAGAAGGTCCGCGGGGTTCTTCTTTGAAAGCTTGCCGTACCCGGCGAACTTGCTGACTTCAAAATAGACATCACCGTCAACCGGATAGGCATACCCTTTGTCCACGAGTCCCTGAATCGTCTGTATCATTTCATTTATATGATCGGTGGCGTTGGGTTCGATGTCAGCGCGGCTTACGCCCAGCAGCTCCATGTCCCTGTAATACTCCGCAGTATATTTCTTTGCCACGGCTTCAGTCGAAATGTTCTCCTTTGCGGCCCGCGCGATGATCTTGTCATCAATGTCAGTAATGTTCCTCGTGTGCGTGACCTCATATCCCCTGTACCGCAGATATCTCTTGATGATATCGAATACTACCGCGCTTCTCGCGTGGCCGAGATGGCATACGTCATATGCCGTTATTCCGCATACATACATATTTACCTTTCCGGGAACGAGGGGCACAAAGTCCTCCTTCTCCCCGGACATCGTGTTATATACCTTTAGTGTTTCACCCTTGCCTTCCAAACCGCTTATTCTCCTTTCAAGTTCATTTATCCGTGTCCTGAATTCCTCGAATTTTTCATCCATCGGGTCGGGGATATGCACATGGTCAAGCATCTCTACCGGTCCGTCGGCAAACATCTTCACCACCTTTTTCTTGATCACTCTCCCGGGTACCCCGACAACAATTGAGTTAGGCGGTACGGAATGCAGCACCACTGAGTTGGCGCCGATTTTCACATTGTCACCGATAGTAATTGCGCCGAGTATCTTTGCCCCGGCGCCGACAACAATGTTGCTCCCGAGGGTGGGATGTCTCTTTCCTGTCTCCTTACCGGTACCGCCTAGGGTGACGCCCTGATAGAGCAGCACATTCTCGCCTATCTCGGAGGTCTCCCCTATGACGACACCCATCCCATGGTCGATAAATAAACCTTTGCCTATCTTTGCCGCGGGATGTATCTCGATGCCTGTGATGATTTTTGCCACCTGCGAAAGGAACCGGGGGAAAAAAGGGACTCGCGCCTTCCACAGCAAATGGTTGATCCTGTAAAAGAATATCGCGTGGAAACCTGAATAGGACAGTATGACTTCAAGCCTGTTCCGGGCAGCAGGGTCCATCACAAAAACGGTTTTGTAATCATGCCTTATGTCATCCCAAAGACCCATAGACGGTATTATACAATAAAAGCAATCAGCAATTAGCCTTTAGCTGTCAGCTCATGTTAAAGAAGGGCGTTCTGACAATTAATGCAATCAGCTGATAGCTTACTGCTGATCACTGACCGCTTTATCACCGGTAATTCAAAAACTCAATATGGATCCCGAAGTCCTGCTCTTTCAACATCTTGATAACGGCCTGAAGGTCGTCTATTTTCTTGGCCCTTACCCGGAGCTGGTCCTTCTGTATCTCCGACTGCACCTTGAGCTTTGAATTCTTGATAAACTTTACGATGTCTTTTGCCTTTTCGGTCGGGATTCCCTGCTGCAGGGTGATGATCTGTTTTACTGTGCTTGAGGCGGAGGGTTCAACCTTCCCGTAATCGAGTGCCTTCAGGGGCACCGCTCTTTTGATCAACTTGCTCTGAAATATATCGATTACGTTTTTCAGTTTATATTCATCATCAGAAACTATAAGTATTTCGTTCTTTGTCTTGTCCAGCTCTATATTGCTTTTACTGCCCCTGAAATCAAACCGCTGGCCTATCTCTTTCATGGCCTGCTGGACCGCGTTGGAGACCTCCTGCAGGTCCACCTTGCTTACCACATCAAATGAATGATCATCCGCCATAACTTTATTCCTCCCTCCTCTTTTATAGTCAATTAGTTTAAAGCAGCCTTGACGCTATTATCAACTGCTTAATAATTCAGAATAAATACAAAACGGTTTATAGGCAAGATACACTTTATAAAAAAGGGGGGGGAATACTTATTTCAGGCGACCCTGTTTTTGCCCAGCCTCTTTGCCTGATACAGCTTGTCATCGGCCGCGACCAGCAGGTCGTCAAGCGATGTTCCGTTTTCCGGGAACGAAGCGATCCCGAAACTCACAGTCTGTTTCACGATTACACCGTTTAAGACCGGAATCTCCAGGTTCTGGACACTCGTCCTGACCCTGTCGATGATATTATATGCTGTCCGGCTGTCAGTGTCGGGAAGGATAAGCATGAACTCATCCCCGCCGTACCGGCCTACTATATCGAGGTTTCTGACTGTCTCTGTTATGACCCTGGAGAGCTTTTTCAGAACTATGTCCCCTGACACATGCCCGTATGAGTCGTTGATAATTTTAAAGTTGTCTATGTCGGAGATAACGACGGAGAACTGCCTGTTGAGGCGTTTGCTTCTTTCTATTTCCTTCATTAAAAAACCGTTGATGAACCTCCGGTTGTAGATATCGGTTAGCGGGTCTACCGTCGACAGCTTGATGTCCTCGGTGATGTCCCGCATAATGAGCTGAAACCTGCCCTGCTCCATTTTCCCGAAGGTTGTTATAAAAAAACCGGATAGTTCATAGATGCTTTCATCTTTCTTCAGCTTGATATGTTCGATCTTGCCCAACTTGACCAGGGACGTATAGATATTGTTCCATGTTTCCCTCGGAAGAAAACTGGTCACCGGCTTGTCTATGATCGCGTTGCCGAACCTGCTCGTGACCTTGTCATTGACCCAGATGATCAACTGCTCCCTTCCGGTGTCTGTTACTTCTATAAGCATCTCCGGAAGGAGGTTAAGTATTTCTTTCGCACTCTGGAGTTTTCGCTCAAGAAACTTGTTATAGTCCCCTTCGAGGTTCTCAATTACGTCCCTGATGGTAACAATATTAATAGCTGATCCTGTATCATCAACTATTACAACCCTTCTTATGTTTTTGTAATTCATCACTTCCACGACCTCGACAAGGAGCGAGTCCAGGCGGGCGGTGTCCACAGGGCTGTTCATGTATTGCTTTACAGGGCTCTCAAGAGAGGTGTGTAAGCCTGCAAGTCGGAGTATGTCTTTTTCCGATATGATCCCGACTGCTTTGCTGTTCTCCGTTACCGGGACGGAGCTGATCCTGTTTGCGACCATTATTTTCAGTACCTCATTCAGGGACGCGTCAGGCGCCACGCTGCGAAGATCCCCTACTTTTTTCACGATATGTTTGACCTTGATAGTAAGTCTATAGAAGTCCTCTTCGAGATATTTCAGCAGGTCCTGCTGCGTAACAACCCCTATAAAATCACCTGCATCATCAATGACAATGACCCTTCTTATATTATTTTCGAGGGTAAGGTTCAGGGCATAACCGACCGTCCTTTCACCAATAGTCGACACGAGGTTCTTCTTGTTAAAAGCATGTATTTTTTCCTCCAGGCTTACGCCCTTGAATAAAATCTCGACTATGTCGCGCTCTGTCATGATACCGATTGGTTTTTCCCCTTCCAGGATTACAACGACCCCCTTCTGGTTGACGTTCATCAGGTCGACAAGGTTTTTCAGGGAAGCACTGCTCTGAATCGATAAATTTTCTTTCTGCGCGATGTCTTTCAGAAGTATGTTTAGCAAGGATTATTCTCCCCCGATCCTTTTGGAATAATTACAATGTTGTAAGTTAATATCGGCGCAATCAAGGAAAATCTGAATATATCGCGGCCTCTATCGATTTTCTCGGTCAATTTAATTAAAACGTTTTATACCGCAATAATTATTTTAATGTTGCCAACAGAACGGCAATATAATAAAATCAATCATGTCGATTCATCGCAGCGTCGATCATAATTCTCTATCTAATGCAGTGAAAACAAAACATTTCAAACCTGCCGCGGTCATTTTCTTCTTCAGTTTAATGCTCATTTGGGGAGTAGCTGTCACGGCCGATGCAATGGACAGGGGAGGCTGCCTTACCTGTCACCGCTATCCAGGTCTTGTAAAGTATGAAAAACCCGATACATTCAAGGTCCTTCATATTGATGAAGATAAATTTTTACTTTCGTCCCATGCAAAAACAGAGTGCAGAGAATGCCATCCAAAGACCGTCCAGATTCCTCATACAAACGTAACTGAAGTCGAGTGCACAGCGAAATGTCACTCAAAAGACAAAGAAAAAATCGATGCTGTTGACCGTTCTTACCTGACTAATTTCCATAAAGACCAGAGATTTGCGATAACAAAAATTAAAGACGAAACCTCATGCAGGGTCTGCCATCCTCTCTATCCTCACAGCCAGCATAATAAAGTCCGGGCACTTTTGAATATGCATACAGGTTTCATGCTCTGCGAAGTCTGCCATATCAAAGACAGAAACCAGGCCGATCTGTTTTACGACTGGAAAAAACCTGAGGAAGTTGAATTTACAGGGGAGCCGTATGGTACCCATGAAGTAAAGGATGGTAGTGCTGAGGTGGAGTCAGAGTCCGTTATCTCAAGAATGTTGAAAATACTGGACGATACAAAGGAACCAGAGGAAAACGCCAAACTTAAGCACTTTATATCCAGGATCGCTGTCTATAAAAAAGAGGACGGGAAGAATAAACTGATCATCAATACGGAAGATAATATAAAGGCGGGAGAGTATCTAAAGAACGAAAAAAAGCTCTCAAAGGCCGACGTGGAAAAAGAGCAGAACTTTTTCCACCGCCACATAGCAAAAAAAGAGATCAGCGTGGCGTGTGACGAATGCCATTCCACCAGCGGTATAATTGATTTCAGGAAACTCGGTTTCAGCGAGAACAAGGCAAAAGACCTGCAATATCTGAACATCAAAGGGCTGGTCACAAAGTACGATACTTTTTATATCCCAAATCTCTTCGGACCAAAAAAATAATTTCCTATGGCCTGCGCACCGCGAGCCATATCGTATGATGGCCGCCTGAGCGTTTTCCGCGCGCATGCACCCTCACCTCTTCAGTGTCAAAACCCGCACGCCGCAGCCGCCTTGTAAAAGAACTGTCCGGCCCTGCTGACCATATGGCCAAGACGCCTCCCGGACGTAACGCCTCAAAAGACGCGGCCAGTCCTTCGGGAGTGTAGAGCCATTCATTTCTCTGCCGTGTGAAACCCTCGGGACCATTGTCCACATCCAGGAGGACAGCATCATATGCACAGCCTCTGACTTTCAGCATCTGCGCCACATCGGTCTCATACACAGTCACGCGTACGTCATCAAGGGGATGACCCGCCAGATGGGAAAGCGGGCCACGGTTCCACTGCACAACTGACGGCACCAGTTCCGCTACCGCGACACTCGCCCCGCTGCCGAGCAGGCGCAGGGCCGCCGCAAGTGTAAAACCCATGCCGAGTCCGCCGATAAGAAAATGCGGACATGTACGAGAGGCAATCCGCGCGCACGCAAGTTCGGCCAGGGCATCTTCTGATCCATGGACCCGGCTGTTCATGAGTTCACCATTTCCCAGTCTGATCGAATACTCCGCACCCCTCCTGTAAAGAAAAAGCTCACCACCGCCGCCGCCAGGCACATGCGCGCTGTCAACAAGCTCCCACCGGATCATGGTACAGACGCCTCCATTTCTTTAATTCTCAAAAAAAGCATTTGTCCACAGATTATGCAGATTATCAAAGATTTCTTATCAGCTTACAGAAGTATCCGATTATATTTGACTAGTGTAAGTCCGGACATACATGCTAAAAAATATTTATGACGCAATATGATTTCAGAATTTGCTCTAATGGCTTATTACCTTTATTCAACAGGTTGACGGCAGGTATGATACAGTATTTGAGCGAATTTTTTTGCCGGTAGTGAAGACAGGAGGTCTGAACAGGCAAAAGCCTCGGAGTCCCGCAGGAAGCGGGATGAGAATGAAACGAAAATACTGTATCATGCCTGCGTTGCATAATTATGCATTCACTATGGTATTGCCATAAATATTATTTAGCACGCATGTCCACTTCAATATTTACCGGACACTTTGATCAAGTTAATGACTTTCAATAATGACCCCGCATTCTTCACATCTGTATCTCGCCTTCCCTGTGTCAGCTGAAACGACTTCTTCAAAGTCATACTTTCTCTCGCCCCGTGTTTCAAAACACTCCGGGCAGTGACCCTCTCCAAGTTCATCCGCTTTTATGGTCAGATGGCAAAGACGGCACCTCCGGAGGTTTTTCTTCTCAGGCAGCAGCGCCAGTATGCTGTGCTTGCACAATGACATATTTAATACCGCCTCATATTAAATAACATTTATAATTAACGCCGCACCGCATAATGCCCCTGCTATGAACATGGTCCTGTCCACGACACAGGGAAAGGCATCTCTGTCCGAAAATAAATATGATATGCATATCCCCATGTTAATGAAAAAGACACTGATTTTAAGCAGGGTTCCAAAGCTGCCCGGACCTGCCGAGAGATAGATAATCAGGGCCGGCACACCCCACAGCACCAGTAGTAAAACCATGACCGCTGTCAAGGCGCCGACATATGGATTAAGCGGCCTGAGAAACCGCAAAAAAAACCGGGTGAAACCCGTACCTGTCCTCATGTCAAAAGAGATGGTTTTTGAAAATACTTCGTTCAGGTCCAGCATATGGTCATATCTAATATTAATAAAGAACAGCAGTGAACATATTATAATCAGAGCGGCCATAAGCAGGAGAGAAAGCGGGATATAATGATAGGTGATCAGGATACCGGAATAAAACAACAGCGACAGCACGACAGACACAGCCCCTCCCGTCACAAAAGCCCTCAAATGATGTGTCCTGCCTGATGCGTTCTTTTCCATAGTTTATTAACCGTATACCGGCGTTTGCTCATACAAAACCAGATTAGTATTTACCTTGCAGTTGCATTAGATTGTTGATACCGGGCGAGCGGACTTGACGGATGTAGGGACATGGCTTGCCATGCTCCTGCTGCGATACCTCGGAGAGACTCATGAAAGCATAAATGGTGTCTTTCTGAATTTCACCAGGGAGTTAAGTATTTTTGTCAAAATTTAATTGCAATATCCGATCGCATCGTAAAGGTTTTACGGCAAGGCCGCTTGCCTGATTTATGCAACGTTAAGGTTTACTCAGCCTGGCATTTATCGGGGAGTAAGTATAAGCGTCCCTTCATCTGTCTTCAGGTCCATCCGGAACCTGCCCAGATAATTAAGTCCGAGCAATCCCACTCCGGGCCGGCCCGGCAGGTCCAGGACATAAGCGCCGACATCATACTCCACCCACCCGTCAATCTCCAGAGTATTGATGATCACCTCAGACGCCTTTACAATCCCCCCGGCAGTCGAAATATTTCTCTGCCCGTGAACAACCTCCAGCCCCAGTGCGTCAGCCGTGGATGAGGGAATGGTCACCATCGAGGCCCCGGTATCAACCAGGAAATCCTGAACGATGCTCTCATTGACCGCTACCTTGACCGGTATCATGCGGGAACCGCGCGGGAACCGAATTATAATCTTTTCTTCCTGACCTTTTATCTCGGAAACGCGTAGGGCAAGCAGTTCATAACGGTCCTTAAACGCCGGCGGATAAGTCCTGCTGTTCAATATGCGTTCAGCCTCTCTCCAGTCTCCGTTGAGCAAAGCGAGTTCAGCCCCAAGCAGCTGAATATAAGGGTCATCAGGATAATAAGTTGTCGCCAAGCCATAAGTCCTGAGCCCCTCATCAACTGCGCCGGCAGTCACAAGTGACTGCAGCCAGTCCTGATAATATTTAGTATGAAGCGCATTGAGAGCCGGGACATTGTGCCCCAGTTTCCGGGTTATATATTCCCCGGAATCCTGTATCTCAGCCACGGCAGCTTCAAATCCGCGAGCCTGGGCGATGGCAGGAACAATGTCCATCAGCAGACCGATGTCTCCTATTCGCTTTAGCAGCTGACCGTTAAACATGTCCGCTATCCTCTCGACTTCCCCGATGTTTACCAAATTGGTGATACTTACATGCATATGTTTAATAATTTCCTCGGGCATTAAATAATCCGGGGTGTCCTCCGGCGACAGTTTCGGTTTTAATCGAAACCCCTCGATAAAAACAGCAAGCTGCTCCAGACCGGAATGTCCGTCTTTCATGGCAAGGGCCTTAGCAAACTTCTCTTCGCGTCCATTGGCAAAGGTCATGTTATAGAAATATTTTACCCAGGTCTTATATGCCGGTTCCGCCCCTTTCCCGCCCGGCCACATGTAACCTTTGGGAAGCCACCGGCCAAATGACCAACCCACAATATTACCGTCCTGAATAAACAATCCTGATTCATTGATTTCTTCCGGAATCAGGGAGAGAACAAAAAAACCTTTTTCCCGCTCGCGGGCCGGCATGACTGAATTGAATTCCGTCTCGGATTCGAGGCTCACCCACGACACGGGCTCACTCTCTTTCCAGGGAGCAAGCCCCGGTCCATCAAAGCTTCCCGCGCCTTCGGCAATATGCCACAAGCCGACTTTGTCCCCCGCTATCCACTGTCCACCGGTTATTTCAAGCGCACCTCCGGAATCGGGATAAAAATACCATCTGCTTCCGCCAAGACATGCGCGGGCCGGCAGGGCCAGCCAGCCGCTCCCGGCCAATCCCGCCCTGAACTTATTGACCTGCCTGTCCCATGCGTCTGCGATTATTATCCAGCCCGTTGTGATCTCCTTTTGCTCCGTCGGGACTTCCGGAGCCGCTGCCTTTTCACGGACGACAGGTTTTTTCTTTTCAGAGACGGCGGCTGATTGTTCCTGTATGATGCTCCTCAGTTTTGCCTTAAGCTCTTCGCGCTTTCTCTGTCTCTCCTTCGTGTAATTTTCTTTATCCTGGGACAAGACTGTGCCGGGAACATCAACGTCAGGGGATATCATGTCATGGAATAAATAAACGGTTACGCTGACCAGAATCAGTGCCGCGGCAACGACTGCATACACAATTTTATTACGATAACGGTCGCTCCATCTTCTCCGCGGAAGAGGGGCCCCGCACTTTTCACAATTAAGTGACGAGCTCTTATTTTCCTCCAGACACCTGAGACACTTCACTTTTAGTCCTTATCCATTACTGTAGAATAGAAACATTAAATTATAACAACTTATTTCTATAATGCCATACTTTAATACATGTTAGGCAATGCGTACGGGCCATGTATACATCTTACATTATTGAGTGCATTTTACCTTTATATTATTATCGTTAATGCAAAGTTTAAGAAATTACCCGTTGCAGCCAGGCCGGAAAGACTTCCAATATGGAAAGTAAAAAGACGAGCGGGGGCAAAGTAAAATAGGTTAATGAAACAGAGGGCTTTAGAGGGGCTTACATCATGCCTGTCTTAACGGACTCCTTATCCGGAACATTCTTCTGCTCGGTTTTTCTGTTTTATGTTATCGTCCAGTTTGCTTATGAGGTCTTTTTTCTTTATGACACCATGGAGGGTTGAGCCGTCCGCAAACTCAAGCACAGGGATGTCAAACCTGTACAGGTCATAAATCTCTCTGTCCGAGTCGATAGAAATCTTCTTGATATTAATATCATATTTCACCCTGAGACCGTTCAGCATCTCTTCGGCCTTATCGCACAGCCAGCATCCTTCACGGAAATATAGAGTCACATTTATCATACTTATCCTGTTTAACGACCATACTACCTATGGATTAAATTCAAACTATGATTATGTAATCATGACCAAACCGGCCTGCATAATGATAACACAGAACAATCAAGATGCCGTAGCAGTCAATCAGGACAGTTTACCCGGGATAAAACAGAAAAGGCAGCACCCCGCGGGGTGCTGCCTTGAAGCGTTAATCAATACTCTTTCGGTCAGTTGCCGAAAGATAGCGGGTTAACTACCCGGCCTCGGATATAACCTCCCGGATATTTTTCCGTAAGAACGGTGACGTAAGTTTTGCCGTCACCCATCTCCCTTAAGAGTGAACTGACCGGGTTTCCCACAAGCGGGCCGATGAGTTTATCGGCAGTTATGATACCTTCCGAGACTCCACTGATAAAGCTGCCTCTCTGCGGGTATTCCCTGAGGTCAAACAGAGAGACAACGGCACGTCCGTTTTCACCATCCGGCGATAAATATATGTACGCAGCGGTCACCTTTTCATCCGTTGCTACGCTGAGTTTATAATATAGTTCACTCCCGTCATCGCTAAGTCTGAATTCTACCTTTCCCTTAGCGCCTGCACCAGTGTTAGGCGTGATCTGGTCCCCTGAAAGGTAACCGACAAGTACCGGCGCCTTGCTGTAATCAGCAGCAGCAACGGATGAGTTCATAACTATTCCATTGGTAATAACGGCTATAATCAGGATCATCAGTTTCCCGTAATGTCTTTTCATAAAGTACCTCCTGCATTCATACAGCTCAGTCAACCTGAAAGTATGAATCTGCAATTATTTCTTATATTCTAATTGGATATAAAGCAAGCAGCATACCAGAAATCAAATATATTTCAAATTCGAACAGTTATATAATTATCCGGGGTATTTCACTGTCAATATGGCATAGAGCTGCCAATATTACATATTAATTCTGGTTATATACCCAGGCCGATTCGGTAATTAAACCAGAATAAATATCAGATTAACAGAGGGAGGGCCTCAAAACATACCACGTCAGTGTGCGGATTTTAGCAGCACTCATGATCCCGGTTTAATACCGGTTTTTAATAGTAGTTGAATTTTTATGTTCATCAGGAGATAATTGTATTCAACATTTCAGGTGAAAGGAAGCCATGGAACAGGACAAGCCCGATCTATCAAATATATTTCGCACGGCACTGGTAAAAATCGACATAGTGTTTCATGTACTGGCAGCGCTCCTTCTGCTGATAGCCTGCGGTTTTATCCTTTTCTATGCCTTTCTGAACATCACGGAGCCTTCCCGCACGTCCATGATAAATCTGGTAAACGATGTGCTGCTGGCACTTATTATCCTCGAACTGCTCTGGACCGTCATCCGGTTTCTGAAGAAACAGAAATTTTCACTCGGTCCATTTCTCGCGATCGGTATTATAGCCGCGATCAGACGTATCCTATTAATAGAGGCCCAGACGTCCCTTATGGAACATACTCCGGTTGAAAAACTGTATGAGATAGGACTGGGCGCAGGTGTAATACTGGTCCTGATGATCGCTTATTATCTGGAAGCCAAAACACAGCAGAACGGACAGTAAAAGCCCTTGTTACTGCCATCAGCCCGGACTTTATGGATTGAATCTTAAGGGTTTTCAGTCCGGGCGTCGTTACCTTTTCGGTTGACATGCTGAATATAGTAGGATAATATTATCTCACACTAATTCAAGCAATATCTCGTTTATTCAACGCTTAATCAGCAAAGCGTAATTTCCGCAAAGGGAGGCGAGGCTATGTTAAAAATTCAGGATGTTATCAGATCAAAGAGCAAAAAAATCTGGTCCATCGGCTCAAAGGAAACGACATACAAGGCGCTGGAGATGCTGGCGGAAAAAGATATCGGAGCACTGATGGTCATTGACGACGGGAAGTTCGTGGGTCTTTTTTCAGAGAGAGACTATGCCCGTAAGGTCATCCTTAAAGGCAAGTCTTCCAAGGAAACAACGGTCGGAGAATTAATGACAAAAGAAGTATATTCCATAACACCTGACAAGACCGTTGAAGAGGCCATGGCCCTTATGACGACCATTCACTGCCGTCATATGCCGGTCTTTGAAAATAACCAGTTAATCGGCGTTGTCACGATAGGAGATATCGTCAATGCCATCATTAATGAACAGCAGGTCAAGATACAGGACCTGGAGAAATATATAACCGGCAGCGATTACGTGGCAGTGGACGATAATCCATAATCTGAATGGACATACTGCTTAATGACATCGAAGCGCGTATTCTGGGCTGCCTGATCGAAAAGGAGATCACCACTCCGGACTATTATCCTCTCACCCTGAACGCACTGACCAGCGCGTGCAACCAGAAATCCAACCGCAGCCCGATCGTCTCCTATGAAGAGACAACCGTCGTCCGCGGACTCGACAGCCTCCGTGAAAAGGGTCTGGTCGAAAAGATCTACAAGGCCGACAGCCGCGTCCCGAAATACCAGCACTCATTCCCGCAGAAATTCAACCTCCCGTCTGATTCCGTCGCGGTGATGTGCGAATTAATGCTGCGCGGACCGCAGACGGTGGGGGAGATAAGAAACCGCGCCGACCGCATGCACAAATTCTCGGGCCTTCAGGAGGTCGAGGAGATCCTGACAAGGCTCGCGGAAAAGGAGCCGCCCATGGTCGTAAAACTCCCGCGCCAGGCCGGAAGAAAGGAACCCCGCTTCGCGCACCTGCTCTCCGGAATGCCCGAGATCGGAGAGGAGGAACCTGCCATTTCCGAAGAAGCTGCGACCCTTAGGGTACGGGCCGATAACGAGAGGATCGCGAAACTGGAAGAAGAGATGGCAATCCTGCGCGGTGAATTTGATAAGCTCAAAGAGGAATTCAACGGCCTCAAGTCTCAGTTTGAGTAACGACCTTCCCTGCCGTTTCAACTAAAATTATCCTTGTATTTCACCCCCCCTTGATGTAATATTTAGCCATCACTCAGTTGCTGATAACGGGTTTTAAGATCAAGGCAAGGGCTCTTAAATTCACGCTTTATTATTAATTCAATAAATAAAAACGTACCAAGAAATGACAGTATTGAATATCACAACAGGGTACATATTCGATATGATCAACTGGTGTGATAATACCTGTTGGGTGAAAACAAATAAATAATGCTATGGCTTTTATGATATCAGTAGAAGAAAACGCATTAGAGTGGGCATTAAAACATCTTAAAAGATATTACGACAGTGATTTTTATCCTAAATCTTTTGAATATGATGCTATCTCACATAATTGGCCTCTTGTTAAAAAACATATTCTTTCACTAGATTTACTAAATTATATTCCGAAATCCCCATTAATCAGCCTTTCACCAAAGGTAAATGGAACATATAGAATTGTTCATCAATTGGATCCTATTGATTCATTAATCTATACAGCCCTTGTATATCAGTTACATAACATAATAGAAGAATTTCGCATTCCTGAGACAGAGAAAATTGCATGCTCCTATAGAGTCAAGCCTGATTTAAATGGCTCTTTCTTTCAGAGAGGCGATGATGGCTGGAAAAACTATAAAACACAAATAAAAAAATTAGCTAAACAATATAAGAGGGGATTTGTACTTTTTTGTGATATCACTGATTTTTATAACCAGATATATACACATCGAATTCGTAATATTATATCGGAAGCAGGAGGTCCCCTTTATAACGACTTAGCCAAAATCCTTGAAGACTTTTTGATGAATTTAAATACTAAAACATCAAGGGGGATTCCAGTTGGACCCGCAGCAAGCATTGTATTAGCTGAAGCTATCATGGCTGATATAGATAAGAAAATACTTAGTTATACACGTGATTTTGTGAGATGGGTAGACGATATAATTATTTTTTTTAATAAAGAAGAAGATGCATCCTTTATATTCCACGAGCTAACAAAATATCTATATAGTTCTCACAGATTAGTTTTTTCAGGTGAAAAATCTCGAATCAAGTCAGTTCAATGGTATATGAAATATAAATATAAGGATGAAGAACAAGAGGAAGAAATTGAAGTTATGAAGAAAACTGAAGAATTAGCTAATGAAAAATTTGAAGAGCTTGAGCTTGAATTTACCGGATCAACATACGATTATTTTGAAGATTCAGAAGATACATACGAAGAAGCTTACGAAAATATTTATAATGAAGTTGCTGAAAATGAACACTTTGAAATCCTTACTGACGCATATAAGAACATGTTAAATAAAGAATTAGACTCAAAGAAGTTAGATGTTGCTTTATTGAGACACATATTTAGAAATGCGTCGAGATATCGAATCAGAAGTCTTGCACCAATTGTGTTGAGAAATTTTGAAGCACTAATTCCATTAATTCGTGAGGTGGTTATTTACTTAAACAAAACACTTAGTGAACCGCAAGTTAAAAGATATAAAAGATATTTTGAAAAAATATTGGATAGTCATATTATGGACATTCCATTCATAAATGTGTGGGTATCTTATCTTCTCCAAAACAATCATTTTAATATCATAGATTTTCCACAAAACTATAAAAAAATAATACGAATACGAGAGCAGGCTCTGATTGCAAAAAGAAGAAATGACAGAGTATGGGTTAAGGATCATAAGGATGGACTCGATGTTTTAGGGCCATTGGATAGAAGATCAGTTTTATACTCCGCCGAAATATTATCAGAAGATGAAATGAAGCATTGGATAAAAATGGTTTCATCAAGGGGTGATATCATAGATAAATCTATTTGTGCATTATTATCTAAATAACACCCAACAGTAAGTGCTGTGAAATTGAATCAGCAGTGCCTTTATTGAGCGTGTTTGTTTTTTGATGTACAAATTAGTCTTCAAAATACTAATGTTCTCAAGGGTTCGATTCACAGACTTTGACGTTGGTCTATAAACGCATGACGTTGGCTAGTCCGATCAATCGCGCAACTTAGAACCGTGGATGGTCAATTTAATGCGATGACCACAAACCAGTGGAGGTAAGGTGGTATGTATCTGCACTCATACAGGATAAAGAATTATAGGCGCCTACGTGATGTCTATATAGAGCTTGCTTCGGATATATCGATCTTTGTCGGGTCGAACAATAGTGGTAAAACATCAGCAACTCAGGCTCTTAACACATTTGTATCGGGCGCGAAGGATAATTTTTCTCTCTACGATTTTAGCTTGGCATGTTGGGCAAAGTTTAACGCGATTGGCGAACTGCCAGAGGATGGCGTGGAACAGCCCGAATTGCCTTCGATAAGCGCTGATCTTTGGTTCGAGGTTGCGGCGAATGATTTATACCTCGTGATACCTCTATTACCGAGTACGGCATGGCGGGGGACACAGGTTGGCATGCGGATAGAGTTTGCCGCGCGCGACTCTGTAGAGCTTCTTGGGAGATTCCGGGCAGCACGAGCAGAGGCACGTAGCAAAGCCGCAGCTTTGCAGCCGCGGGCAAACGAGAGGTATGTGCCATGGCCGAAGAGCCTGAGCGACTATCTTCTAAAAAACGAGATATTACGCAGCGAGTTTGAGTTCAAGTACTATGTCCTTGATCGTGGTCAATTCGATGACTTTTACCAGCAGAAGGCCGAGTATATGCCTCTACAGCTTGGTAAAGAGCCTAGCGGCGCGGCAATTCTGAAATCTCTTGTCAAAATTGATAACGTAAAAGCCCAGCGGCACCTATCTGAGACGAGCGGTGGGCGAGCCGAAGATCTCTCCAAACGGTTGAGTCGATTTTACAAGCGGAACCTAGAGCAACGACAAGAGGACTACAACGCACTTAGGGCATTGTTCGACTCCGAACTGGGACTTAATGAACACTTGGCCGATGTTTTCAAAGACACTCTCGGTAGCCTGTCAAAACTTGGGTACCCCGGTCTCCATAATCCTCGACTAGAGATCAAGTCGGCGCTCAATCCAGCGACGCTCATGAGCACCCAAGATACTCGAGTTCACTATGTTCTTGGCGACGGTGATGCGGCCTTAAGGCTGCCCGACACTCATAGCGGCCTCGGGTTCAAGAACCTCATCTATATAGTAGTCGATATACTCGACTACCATGCCGGTTGGGTTGCAGACAAGGAGCAGCGTGCTCCGCTGCACCTAGTATTCATCGAGGAACCCGAGGTGCACCTTCATGCTCAGCTTCAGCAGGTTTTCATTCGTAATGTCTTGGATCTTATGAAGGGTAGCGAAGCGGACAGAGGCGTTTTCCAAAGCCAGACGATAGTAACTACACACTCACCTCATATCCTTTATGAGCGCGGCTTTCAACCAATTAGATATTTCAGGCGTCAGAGCATCGGCAGTGAGCAGACGACCGAGGTATTGAATCTGTCTGCATTCTATAATAAGAACCCTAACGAGCGGGATTTCCTGCAAAGATACCTGAAACTGACGCACTGCGACCTCTTCTTTGCCGACGCAGCTATTTTGGTTGAAGGTAATGTCGAACGACTTCTGCTCCCTGTTATGATTGAGGAGGAAAGAGAAGTGGCATCCCTGAGGTCGGCCTGCGTTTCTATCTTAGAAGTAGGCGGTGCTTTTGCCCATCGCTTCAAAACTCTGCTTGAATTCCTCGGCCTTGTTGCACTTGTAATTACCGATTTGGACAGCGTGAAACCCGTTGCGACTGGCGAGGAAAATGAAGATGATGATACCGAGTTTGAAGTACCAAATGCCGAAACGGGTGAGCCGCCAGTAAAGAAACGCGGCACAGCGTGTTTGCCATCCGAGTCTGGCGCGCTAACTTCAAACCAGACTTTGATCCAGTGGATACCCAAAAAGCAAACGGTTGCAGATCTGCATGCGGTAACGGACGAGGCCAAGTTATATGAGGCGGAAGGCGGAAATGGCTTTAAGATACGCGTCGCTTATCAAGTCCCAACGAATGTAACATGGAATGGTTTGAATGCCAATCTTTGCGGAAGAACACTGGAGGAGGCCTTTGGTCTTGAGAACTCGACGTGGTGCCAAGCTATTGAACGGAGACATCTCGGCCTCAAGCTTCGCGGTACTCTTGAATCACCCAGCGATCTTGCGGCTGGCCTTCACAAGCGAATCAAGGGGAAGTCATTCGATAAAACGAAGTTCGCCTTGGGAGTTCTAACTGAAAGTCCTGCGAACTGGAACGTGCCATCCTATATCAAGGAAGGTTTGCGCTGGCTCGCTAGCAATATAAGTCTTGATCAACCGACAATTCAGCCGGAGGTAGCCGGAACTGAGGCTCCTGCCGAAGTAGGCGAAGTGGGGACTATAGAGGATGCTGGGGAATGACTAGCCGCGCGCAGCAAAAAGACACTGAGGCGGATCTAGAGCTTTATCGCTGCTTGAATGCCTCACCAACACGCAGCTTCTTGATGGTTGCGGGAGCCGGATCTGGGAAAACCACTTCTTTGATTAAAGGACTCACCGAAGCACTCAAAGTACATAGTGGACGGCTGAAGCTTCGCAAACAGCAAATTGCATGCATAACTTACATGGAGATCGCTGCCGATGAGATTTGGACGGACGTAGGCAATAATCCCCTCGTTCATGTTTCGACCATTCACAGTTTTCTATGGTCTCTAATCAGGTCTTTTCAGTCAGACATCCACGAGTGGGTAGTAAAGCGAATTGATGAAAGACTCGTTGAACTTCGAGAGACAGCGGCCAATTTTGGGCCTCGTGTTCAACAACGTACGCGTGACAAGAACCAGAACGATATAGACCGCTACGAACGACAGAAGGCACGAATTGGGCGAGTCCTTTCGTTTACCTATGGGACAGGTAGTGACTATGTAAACGGTGTGCTGGGCCATGATGACATTATAAAAATGGTTCCACAGTTCATAATCGAGCGCCCATTGCTACAGAGCATACTCGCTCAACAATATCCTTTCCTTTTTGTCGATGAGAGCCAAGACGCGATGGCGAATGTCGTAGCAGCTTTAAAAGCAGTGGAAGAGAGCCAGCAGGGGCATTTTTGTCTCGGTTTTTTTGGAGATCCGATGCAACGCATATACCTGACAGGAATCGGTTCAGTTTCTGCTGCTGCTGGGTGGACGAACATAACGAAGTCAGAGAATTTCCGCTGTCCCACAGCGGTACTCAGGGTTGCCAATGCAATTCGTCGAGACGGTGACGGGCTAGTTCAGACACGAGGCCGGATGATAGGTGCAGAAGACGCACTGGTAAACGTAGAGGGCAATGCGGATATCTTCATACTACCTATTGACGAGAGGCGTGATCATCGGCTAGCACAGTTATGTGCTTGGGCAGCGCGAAAGTATATTGATCCAGCATGGCAATCAGGTGAAGACGATAAAACCGTGAAAGTTCTGGTCATTGTCCACAGAATGGCCGCCAAAAGGCTTGGATTTGGCGATCTATATGCTGCACTGAACGATAAGGCCCCCGAGAAGTTCAAAAGCGGATTCTTGGATGCGACTGCGTGGCCAGTGCGTCCTTTTTATAACTTTATTTTACCACTTGTAAATGCTGTCAAACAGGGACGCGAGTTTGAGGCAATACAAGTTCTGAGAAGCCAATCACCCCTACTTCAGCAAAAGAGCCTAAGTGGGATCAACGTATCTGAAAGACTTGACGACCTGCGTCGATTTACTGAGAGGCTGCAACTGATGATGGAGCCAGGGTTAGCTGCAACCAATGGCGATGTTCTTCGTAGCATTCATGAATGGAGGTTAATTGACCTTGACCCGCGGATGCTCTCGTATTTGGATTTACCAATTCCAGTCGAAACTCAGGGAAACGAAGATGAGGATGCTGCAGAAGATAATGACGACGAAATTACGAAGGAAATTCATGCCATGGATGCTTTTCTCGCTTGCCCTGCATCTCAGTTCTGGGGCTACTACAGGTATGTCAAAGAAGATTCTCCGTTCTCAACTCAACAAGGAATTAAGGGTGCTGAGTTTGAGCGGGTGCTTGTAGTTCTAGACGATGATGAGGGAACCCACGTGCAATTCTCCTATGACAAGTACTTGGGTATCAGGCCGCTCTCAGATAGGGAGGAGGCAAGTAGACGTGAGGGTAAGGAAACGTCCATAGAGAGAACTAGACGGCTTTTTTACGTTTGTTGTACACGCTCTCTGAAAGATCTGGTCGTGGTTCTCTTTACAACGGATGTCTCTGCTGCACGACAACAGATTAGAGGGTTGGATCTGTTTCCGTCGACAGCGATTCATCTAGAAGACGAGCTTGAGGCAAACTAGCCTTCTATCTGTACTGAGTATAGAAGTTATAATTGGAGTCATGTCTCCATTCTACAGTTGTACAGTGATAAATGGAGACCTGACTCCATACATTCATATAAAGGAGAATATACTATGAAAATAACTATTACTTATTGTGTCCCCTGAAACTTTCTGCAGAAAGCTGCCGGCCTGGCAGCGAAGATAAAGGAAACATGTGACATTGAAGCGAAACTAATCGAAGGCAGCAGTGGGATCTTCGATATCGCTGTGGATGGAAAATTGATTTACTCAAAACAAAAGACCGGTGTTTTCCCGGATGAAAGCGAAATCATAAAAATAATAAATGAAATTTAATAACAGGACTGGGGATCTTAATAGACAGGCTCCGCCTCGTTGCAACTGTTCTATCAGCGCGAAAGCAGGGGCGTAGCATGCTACGCCCCTACATGCTTACAATCCATTGAACATCTTCGATATATGCGATATCATTATCCTCACTTCTTATGAACAGGCGGCAGGATTCGCAATGACATGTTCTTGAGATGAGAGTTTCCCCGTCCGGCCCACTTTTGCCCTCTCATGGTTTAAAATAAAACTATGCTTATAGGAACTCGGGTGCTTTATCCGGAAGAGGTAGACTACTGGGATGCTGACCTGCTGCAGATATCAGTATACCGCGGCATGGAAGGCGGCCTTGATTTTATGAGAAAGTGCGTGCGCGTCTGCAAAGACGCCGGCGTCCGTTTCGTGATACATCCGGTCAAGTATTCTCTCTTGCAGCAGGACACATTTGGTGAGCTTCTTGAAATGGCGGAGCTGGCGGACCTCGCGCTGATTTTACACGACGAGAAATCTCCCGACGGCAGCCGTCTTTCAGGAGAATCCGAAAGCATGTTCAGAAAATCTCTCGACAGACTCAGGGAGGTGACAGAAGTCTCCCTCGAAAACTCCACAAATACCCGGGACATTCACTGGTTCTGGAACAATTTTGCGGACTCGGTCACTCTCGATATCGGGCACGTAGAATCATCCGGGCTGGACTCCGTCGACTTTGTGCAGTCCCTTGATGAGACCGTCATCGAAAAGCTCCGCTTTGTTCATATCCACAGGAACAACGGCCTGAGGGGGGGTATCACCGACCACTGGCCTTTGGCCCCCGGATGCAGGGAACTTAACGCTCTGAGGGAACTGCTTAACGTGAAATCCGATATCAGCATCATACTCGAAATAAACGAGATTGAAAAGATCAATGAAAGCCTGGGTCTGCTGAGGGGATTGAGATAGACGGGGATGGACCAGCAGTTATCATAATTCCGGTTTCAAATCAAAATTTATAACTCGCATTTATCATCCATGAAATCCCTTCTCTCGGATAATCTCCGGGAATAAGCTGTGAGGCCCCCGATGTATCAGGGTCTTCATAGTCCTCGTCAAGGAGATTATAGACTGTTCCCTGTATTTCAAGGGTCTCATAAAAGTTCTTTAATGTCAATGCAAGATCAACTGTCGTGTAAGATGCCACGGGGCCCCTCGTGTCGCCGTCGGGCCTCGAACGTTCGCCCGTCCATAGCACATCCGTATGAACATTCAGGTATTTTGAAACTCCGTAATTTATACTTCCCGAGGCACGGTTCAGGGGTACATCTGAAAGTCTTGAACCCGTGACGGAATCCTCCGGATGCTGATATGTATAGGACAGTTTCCAGTAATCGCTGGAGGTGTACTGGGCTCTCAGCACAAACTCAATCCCTTCAACCTCTGCGCCTCCGCCGTTTGTAAAAAGATAAGGAGTTGCTGACTCATCCAGGTCAATCCTGTTCTCAATCTCATTATAAAAATAGTTCAGATCAATATAGAGCGAAGGCCCCGGACTGAAACTGAAGCCGGCTTCATAGGTCTGTATCGTTTCAGGGTCGAGGTCTTCACTTCCCATGGAATGTATATTGTTCTCTGTATACAGCTCGGCGAAATCAGGGGCGCGGAACGCCTTGCCGTAAAGAAGCTTCAGGTCGGCATCTTCCATAATTTCCCACACAATTCCGATCCTCGGGTTTGTAGTGCCCCCGAATTCGCTGTAATGATCATGACGGACGCCTGCTGTGAGGCTAAGGTCATCAACTATTTCCCATTCATCCTGTACAAACGCGGCCCATATTTCGCGCTTGGCATCCCTGTTCCAGTTTATCCCCACTGTAGAAGAAGTATCCTGTACCCCTCCAGTCAGCGGTGTCGGAACGGGAACAGTCAGGGTAGCGGGGGCGTAATTGGAGATCCGTCTTACATGATGCTGCCTCATTTTTTCATACAGCGCCCCGACAATAAAGTGGTGATTATCCGGCAGGTGGTAGTCCAGCTGGACCTCACAGCCCCACGTATCGTTCTTCAGATTAGGGCCTCCTATCAGCCCGTCAGGAAATCCTCCCGGTATTACCCCGACGAGAAATCCCTCGGGCATTAATTCAATTGTTCCCCGCTGTTCGAAGTGATCAAGAAACACCTTGAAGTTCGCAGAAAGCCCTTTCGCCACAGAGAGGTCGTAGTTTAATTCGTTCCAATAATATTCAATTTCATAATCCTGGTCATCCGTAAGGGCGGAAGCAAGCCCGATATAGAAGCCGCCTCTCCTGGTCATATAGTGCCCCCTGTAGGTTACACCACCATATGATGCTTTCAGGAATACGTCTTTTTTCTCTTTGCTCAGGTCTGTGTCTCCGGGTGATACGGCCCATGGCGTTCCGTAGGTGCTGTCCTCTTCTATCCTCAGTTTTGCGCCGTCGGTCCTGTAATAATCTACGCTTCCCATTAATCGGAAATTATCTTTGATTGATGCGCCGCCGAGCAGGTTGTAGCGTTCCGTATCAAAACTGCCTCTCTCTGCAGTCAACCTCAGCCCGTCTATTTCATCTGCGCTCTTTGTGATGATATTTATGACCGCAACAAAGGCGTTTGCTCCATAGAGCGCCGAACCGGGGCCTCTCACGATTTCAATTCGTTTGATGTTATCAACAGGGAGATCGTCAAAATGACGGAAAGCTGAACCTACAAAGTTCCGGTTAAGAGAATGCCCGTCTATCATCATAAGGACTTTTTCGGATAAAAGAGTCTTGATCCCTCTTGCCTCAAGCATATGAAATCCCTGTTCACTTATAGATACTCCAAGACCGGGGACCATCTTCAGGACGTCCACAAGATTTCTCGCCCCCATGTCCCTGATCTCTTTATCGGTGATGACCGTTGCGATTGCGGGCGCCTTTCGGACGGGTGTCTCATGACGGGTTGCTATAACAAGCTCTTCCTCTTCAAAAAACATGAGCAGTTCCTCGGCTGTTTCTGATTTGAGTTCCGCGAGATCCTGGGCATAGGAAGTTGAACAGGTAATCAATAAGATAAAAATAATAAATAAATATTTATTCATTCTGTTCTCATTCGTTGACAGCAGGATTATCGACATTCCGTCATCGTAGTAGGGGCGTAGCATGCTACGCCCCTACGGGTTATCAATCAAAATTCATACCTGACACTTAACAGCCCGGAAATACCCTCCCTCGGGTAATCGCCGGGGACATACTTCGACGCCCCCGATACATCGGGATCTTCGTAATCTTCGTCAAGCAAATTATGTACCGTCCCCTGTATCTCAAGGGTCTTATAAAAGTTCTTCAAGGTCAACGCAAGATCAACTGTCGTGTAAGAAGCCACGGGGTCCCTCGTGTCGCCGTCCGGCCTTGACCGTTCACCTGTCCACAGTATATCGGTGTGCACATTAAGATATTTATTAAAACTATAATTAATTCCTGCAGTTGCCCTGTTAAGCGGCACGTATGCTATACTCTCCCCGGTTTCAGAGTCTTCCGGGTCCTGCCAGAAATACGTGATTTGCCAGTAATTGTCATGAGAATAGTTCCCTGACAGCACGACTTCAACACCGTCGATCTCTGCTCCCCCAAGATTGGCATTTGTTGCAGGAGAAGTTGAGCTGTCACGTATGATAAGATCGTCGATGTCATTGTAGAAATAATTCAGATCGATCCTGAAGTGATCAGAAAACCTGTATCCAAGGCCTGCCTCATATGTCTTTATCTTTTCAGGTGTAAGGTCTTGGTTCCCCATAAGAGAGGGGTTATTATCATTATATAGCTCCGTAAAACTGGGCGCCCTGAATGCCTGTCCGTAAAGCAGCTTCAGATCTGCATTCTCAAGAAAACTCCATACTAATCCTGCCCTGGGGTTGGTCGTACCGCCGAAATCGTTATAGCGGTCGTGCCGTATTCCGGCGGTCAGGTTTAAATTATTCAGGATTCCCCATTCATCCTGTATATAGGCCGCAAATATATACCGGTTGGTGTCCCTGTTCCAACTGGTCCATGCTCTGTCCTGGACCGAACCAAGGTATGCGCCGGTATTAGGATTAAAATTCGAAATAGATTTAACATCATATTGTTTTATGTCTTCATACACAACACCTGCAAGCAGATGATTTGTCTCAGAAATGTCATAATCAAACTGTATCTCTCCTCCGACTGTTCTGTCTTTGACCTTCGGGCCTCCTATCATTCCATCGGGATATGATCCGGCATAGCCGTCAGGCATCAGTTCAATACTTGCATCCTGTTCAAACCGATTGAAATATATCTTTACAAATGAAGAGAATCCCTCAACCGCGGAAAAGCGGTAACTCAGCTCATGCCAGTAATTATACAATTCCAGGGAATTGTGATCAGTGAGCGCGGCTCCAAACCCGATATAGACCCCCCTGTCATTTCCCAGATAGTGTCCACTGTAGGTCAAGTCTTTATAGGTCGCTTTAACAAAAACATCGGCCGCTTCAAACTGCGTATCAGCATTTCCCGGTGCGGTTGAGTACGGGGTTGTCGAGAGACTGTCCTTTTCTATACGGAGGTTTGCCCCGTTTGTCTTCCGGTAATCAATGCTGCTGAATATCCTCAACCCGTCCTCAAATGTCTTGCCGGCAAGGAGGTTGTATTTCTGGGTATCAAAGCTCCCTCCCCCGGCCGTGGCTGTGACGCCGTCTATATCCTCAGCACTCTTTGTACTGATGTTGATGACTGCGACAAAGGCGTTGGCGCCGTACAGGGCGGAGCCGGGCCCTCTTATGATTTCGATCTGTTTGATATTGTTGATATTGAGATTATCGCCAAAGTAAGAAAAGCCGCTCTCGGCAACGTTTTTATTCAGGGAATGACCGTCGATCATCAACAGAATCTTTTCGGACTTGACCGTGCTGATTCCCCTTACCTCAAGCATGAAAAAACCCTGCTCGTTTCTTGCTATTCCCATGCCTGGGACCATCTTTAATACGTCCATTACATTACTGGCTCCCATGTTACGTATTTCCTGGGCAGTGATGACCGTTGCGATCGCGGGTGCCTTTCGGACAGGTGTTGCGCTTCTTGTTGCGATCATAAGCTCCTCCTCTTCAAAGAACATGAGCAGTTCCTCGGCTGTTTCTGATTTGAGCTCCGCAAAATCCTGCGCAAGGGAATATGAATACAAGGAAATAAGAAATAGAATTAGGGGGATAGTTCTAAGCATTGTTCTATTTCGCTTTACAACAATAAATAATTTAAAGGGTAGTTATTATCTACCTGCTTATCATTATTAATTTTAAATTTTGTGATTTTATCTGTCTATATTTTAATTTTAATGACCCTATAAGATAATATCTTAGGCATTACACCTATGTTGTTAAACCCGAAAGCCGGGGACTTGTATTGCGACAGGGTTTGTTATAGGCTGGACTGCGGTTTAAGCGCCTGTTATGAGGCGTTTGACCTGAATAATAAATTTGTTGCGGACGGATGTGAGGGGAGTTATTTTTTAATAAACCTCTCAAAGGCGCTTTTGTCGTTTGCCTTCAGGTAGGCCTCTTCAGGGGCAATCTGCTTTTTCATAAGAAAATCCATGATCGCCTGATCAAGAAGCTGCATACCGTCGCCTTTGCCCGTTTGTATCATGGAAGGGATCTGGAAGGTCTTGCCCTCGCGGATAAGGTTTGCGATTGCTGTTTTGCAAAAGAGTATTTCAAGGGCGGCCAGACGTCCCGGCTGGTCGATCCTCTTTAAAAGCTGTTGACATATGACTCCCTTCAGCGACTCCGAAAGCATTGTCCTGATCTGGGCCTGCTGGCCTGCAGGGAAAGCGTCTATGATACGGTCAACTGTCTTGGCCGCGGAACTTGTGTGGAGTGTGCCGAAGACAAGATGCCCTGTCTCTGCAGCGGTTATGGCAAGCTCAATTGTTTCAAGGTCTCGCATTTCACCTACTAAAATGACATCCGGGTCTTCCCTGAGGGCAGCCCGAAGAGCCGACGCAAAGGATTCGGTATGGTTGCCGATCTCACGATGATTTACAAGACAGCCTTTGTTCTGGTGCACAAATTCAACCGGGTCTTCGATTGTCAGTATGTGGTCTTTCCTGTTCCGGTTGACGTAATCAATAATTGCCGCGAGCGTCGTGGACTTTCCGCTGCCTGTCGGACCCGTCACCAGGACAAGCCCCCTGCTGAGTTGTGTCAGTTTAAGGATCTGCGGAGGCAGGTTCAGTTCCTCTACTGACAGTATGTTCGTCGGGATGACCCTGAAGACGGCCCCAGTCCCTCTTTTCTGCTCAAAATAGTTCGCCCTGAATCGCGCGACACCGGGGATTTCATATGCGAAGTCCAGGTCTCTTTTGGCAAGGAAGGCGTCCTTCTGCTGCTCTGTTGTAATTTCAAAAAGGAGGTTTTGAACAGCTTCATTCGTCAGTTCAGGATAGTCCATTTCTTCAAGTTCGCCGTGCTTCCTTATTTTGGCCTTTGCCCCTGCGCTCAAATGCAAATCACTCGCCTTATGCTCAATCATATATTTAAAAAAAGCATCGATCTTAGCCATTGTCGTCCTCTTTCAGCATATTATTGATATCGTCGGAAGAATACGTGCCTTCTATTTTTTTATACTCATATCCCAGTTCCCCGCACTCTGTACAGCCACTGCCGCCGCATGATCGGCACTTCAGGGGGAGATAAGTATTGACGTAATAATCCCTGAATTCCGCGGGAGCCGCATCGATTACATATATAAAATGTTTAAATGAAGACTGCTTGTCTTTAGTAGCGAGATACGGATACCCATGTATAGGTTTGTTCAGGGGGAATATATGTGAAAACCCGTATACGTGCGCGTCCGAAAAAATATCGTCTTTGGGAAGGAGCAGACCATACCCTCCGACAACGGCAGGCGTCCCGGCAATGTCAAACCTGTTTTCCAAGGGGAAGACTGCTACGAACCGCCTGTTGTTGCTGAACGACTGTTCATACAGGAAATGTATTCCGAGATCATCAAACGCCCTGAAAACGTCTTCATTCGTGAAGTGCCCCTGTATTTCCGCAATCCTCCTCAATATCCCTGAACCGAAGACATTGACGGTACATGAATGTTCGGCCATAAGAAAGTCTATCCTGTAAAATGAGGTCTCCCTGATTTTCTCTATAGTCGTTTTAATCACGCTGATCAATTCAGGGAGTCCCACCCTGTTAAATGTCTTTTTTAATAGTTCCCTGATCTTGCTGCCGCTGCCCGTGGACAGGTCCGCTGTTTTTTTGGTGAGTTCTTCTATAAAGGAGATTGCCGGTTTATTGAACGGGTCCTCAATCACTACTGACACCTGGTCATCGGATTCATAAAGAGGCAGGACCATGTTTTCTATCAGGAAGTCCTTTGGGAATTTTCCCAGCAATTCAACATTGACATTGATGTCCTCAACAATGACGTAGGGTATGTCCAGCTGCTTACTGAGCACCCATTCAATGTCCTCCATGCTGACTTTGCCGAGTTTTACCAGTGCCTCGCCAAGCCTGAGACCGGACTTCGCCTGGATCTTTAATCCCTCGTTAAGGTCGTCAACAGTTATCAACCCGTATTCAAGAAGCAGGGTCCCGATATCTTTCCAGTTAGGCATAATGTTCTCCGCAGTTTGTAATCCAGGAATTGTATGTTTCCGTGATATGTTTATATTTATCGGACAATGCCGTAAAAACTTGACGTATTAAATGTCCGGTCAAGCTTACTCCCGAATTGTATAGATCGTGACTTCAGCCCCGGCCGAAAACGGCATTACGATCAAAGCGTGTAATGCCGGCTGAAGAGGTAACCCCGCGTCTTAAATATCTTCCGAAATCAATCGCCACGATAGGGGTCACGTGCAGTGACTTTTCATCGGAAGCCTCTAATGAGGTTAAATCCGTTTTATAACTGGGGGAATAAAGAATGAGGATGTTGACAAGTTAGGGGACATGGTTGATGATGAAAAGTTGGGCTCTTGTAGGTGGGATAAACCTTTTCACATCAATGTCAACATCCTCAGACTCACTATAACCCAACATCCGGGGTTTTTTTATGATTTATATCATATAGCATCTTATAGCTGACGAGGGGAGTATTACGCCGGGGCAAGCAAAATAAATCAAAATGCCTAAACACCAAGGGTCCGGTATCAAGTCCTGTTCATATTGGTATCTTATAAATTTGACAAACAGTCCGCAACAGTCTAAAATTGTAATTACATAAATGGTTATTTATGTATTATATTTTGACTTAATTTATTACCCGGTAAAATATAAGAATTATTTAGATTACATATAAATATATATCTAATTTTATTATTTTCCGGAAGGAGCTCAGGACCAGCTATGGACAACATTCTCCCGATTTTCAAGGCCTTGTCTGATGAGACAAGACTCAAGATATTGTCTTTAATGAAAGACGGTGAAATATGCGTCTGCGATATCGCGGAAACACTGGGTATGACCCAGCCCAATATTTCATTCCATTTGAGCATGCTGAAAGAGGCAGGACTGATCAAAGACAGAAAAAACGGACGATGGATACATTATTCTCTGGCCGAGTCTGACATGTTTATAAGGTTTCTGCTGATGGGGGTATTCGAAAGAATGAGCGGGAAGACGCTGTCGGTAATTAAAAAGAGCAGGAAGTGCTAAAACGGAAAGCATTATGAACGCCGATCATAAGATTAAAAAAAGGTTGTCTTTTTTACACCGGTACCTTACCCTCTGGATCTTTCTGGCGATGGCGGCCGGAGTAGTAAGCGGTTATCTCTACCCGAATATAGAGGTCTTCATCAATTCCTTTCAGGCCGGTACGACAAATGTACCTATTGCGATCGGTCTCATCCTGATGATGTACCCTCCCCTTGCCAAGGTGCGTTATGAAGACCTTGGAGAAGTCTTCAGGAACAAAAAGGTCCTCGGGTTGTCCCTTGTTCAGAACTGGCTGATAGGCCCGGTACTGATGTTCGTGCTGGCAATCGCATTTCTCCATGACTACCCCGATTATATGGTCGGGCTCATCATGATCGGCCTGGCGCGCTGCATAGCCATGGTCATTGTGTGGAATGAGCTCGCCTGCGGGGACACCGAATATACCGCGGGTCTCGTCGCATTCAACTCCGTATTCCAGGTCCTGTTCTATTCAGTCTATGCGTATATCTTCATAACAGTATTGCCGGCATGGCTGGGTTTAAAGGGAGCGGTCGTGGAAGTGACAATGGGACAGATCGCGGAAAGCGTCTTTATTTATCTGGGTATCCCCTTTATAGCCGGCATAATCACCCGATTCAGTCTCATCAAGTTAAAAGACCGAAAATGGTATGAGGATAAATTCATCCCTGTGACAAGCCCTTTGACCCTGGTCGCCCTGCTCTTCACTATCATCGTAATGTTTTCCCTGAAGGGCAATTATATAGTAAGGCTGCCATTGGACGTCGTGCGTATTGCCGTACCGCTTTTGATATATTTCGTCCTTATGTTCCTCATATCTTTTTATATGGCCCGGAAGATCGGAACGGATTATCAAAAATCTGCTTCCCTGTCATTCACTGCGGCCAGCAATAATTTTGAACTCGCCATTGCTGTTGCCGTGGCGGTGTTCGGGATAAATTCAGCGGCGGCATTTACCGCGGTAATCGGACCTCTGGTCGAAGTCCCTGTCCTGATCGGACTTGTCAACGTCTCGATGTTTTTCCGACATAAATACTTTAAAGAGGAGGCGCATGCATGAAAATAGAAATATATGATCCCGCGATGTGCTGTTCGTCAGGATTATGCGGACCGAATATAGACCCTGTGCTGCTGAAGATAAACGAAGCCGTGATGGCGCTGAAAAAGCAGGGCGTGGACGTGATAAGGTTCAACCTTGCTCAGCAGCCTAAGGAATTCATGGCAAACAGGATGGTTGCCGACCTTCTTCACAAGAACGGGAAGAAGGCGCTGCCTGTTACGATCATAGAGGGAGAAGTGTTTAAGACCGGCGAATATCCGCTGTATGAAGACCTATGCGACCGGCTCGGCATCAAACCGGTTAAGAAAAGTCCGCTGAAAGTGATCGGCTGAAGGGAAACAAATGGCGAAATATATCTTCTTCTCCGGTAAAGGCGGCGTCGGTAAAACCACCATGGCCTGCGCTGCCGCGGTCCATTACGCATCCGCAGGCAAAAAGACATTGATTGTCACAACAGATCCTGCTTCCAACCTTGCTGATGTGTTTGATCAGGAGATCGGACATAAGATCACACCCATATTAGCAGGTGTACATCGAGCCATACCCTTGTTCGCAATGGAGATAGACCCTGACGAGGCGACAAGAGAATACAAGGAAAAAATAATCGGGCCGTTCAGAGAGATAATGCCGGATGACGTCATCGCCTCTCTCGATGAAAATCTGAGCGGGCCCTGCACGACGGAAATGGCCTCATTCGACAGGTTCATTGATTTCATGGAGACCGATGAGTATGAAATTATTATTTTCGACACCGCGCCTACAGGACATACGATAAGACTGCTCGAACTTCCCGTCGACTGGTCCAGGCATATTGAAGAATCGGCAAAGGGCAGCGGGCAGACGTGTCTCGGTCCGGTGCAGTCGATAAAGGATTCAAAAGACAGATATGACCGGGCAACCGCCATTCTCAAAGACCCCGGGCGCACGGACTTTATCTTTGTGATGCGGCCGGATGCGTTATCACTTTATGAAACATTGCGTGCCGCCGGGGAACTCGAAACCATCGGGATAAAATCGGGGGAGATTATCGTAAACGGCATACTGCCTGAAGAGGTATGTGAAATCGGTTTCTTCAGAAAGAAATTCGACACCCAGCAGAAGGTCATTCATGATATTGAAAACGCGATAAAGAAGCCGAAACGCTATATGATGTTAAGGGACAATGAGGTGAAGGGATTAGGAGCGCTGCAAGATGTTGCAGGGGAATTGTTTGCCGGGGACACTGATAAATTCCCCTCTTTGGAAAAGAGGGGTGAGGGGAGATTTTATGATAAAGAAAGAATCTCCCTTAATCCCCTTCTTGAAAAGGGGGAAATTTACGGTAAAATGCAGCCCGATCTCGACAACTTGTTCTTTCCTCTTAACGGCACAAAAGCCGTCTTTTTCACAGGGAAAGGCGGGGTCGGCAAGACATCCATATCATGCATCACGGCATTGTATGCGGCTCAGAGGGGATTCAAAACGCTTATTGTGACAACTGACCCTGCCGCTCACATCGGCGAAGTATTCGGAGTCAGCATCCATGACGAACCGAAAGAGATCAGTGCTAATCTTTATGCTGTAATGATAGACCAGGGAAAAGCCTTTATCGAATATAAAGAGAAAGTCCTTGAGGACGCGCGCGGGAAATATTCCGAAGACATGATGGCAGCCATGGAAGAGGAGCTTAATTCGCCCTGTATCGAGGAAATGGCGGCGTTTGATAAATTCATACGATTTATAGAAGGCAGCACATTCGACCTTATCGTCTTTGACCCCGCTCCGACCGGCCACACGCTAAGACTTCTCGACCTGCCGTTTGATTATGCGAAACAGGCGGAGATGATGATCTCCACCGCTGACGCGGCAGCTGGAAAAAGCGAAACAGACGACAGATTTAAAAAGATCATAGAAATACTTAGAGACAGGGAGCAATCGGTGTTCTGTCTCGTACTTTATCCTGAGTCAACCCCGATCCTGGAATCTTACCGCGCCATGATCGACCTGAAAGACGCGGGGATTGAGACCCAGCTCGTGGTGGCGAACATGGTCCTGCCTGAAGAAGTGTGCGCGAATGATTTTTTCAGAAACAGAAGACTTATGCAGATAAACTATTTAAGAGAGATCGAAAATAAGTTCGATCTGCCGGTGCTTCAATTTCCTATGATGCAGGACGAGTTAAAGGGATTTGACCGGCTGAATGAAGCGGTCAGGGAGCTGACCGCGAAAAGTACAAAAGGAGCATAAGTTAATCCGGGCGGCCATTGAACTGCTGTGCTGAGGCGGCCTGAGTCATTATAAAGGGAACCGAATAAATGAACCATAAAAGCGACCATGAATTTCAGGAAGTATACAACGCGTTCCATGATAAAATTCATCGTTATCTGGCGCGGCTCGCAGGAGAGGACGAAGCCGAAGACCTTACCCAGGAGGTCTTTCTAAAGGTCGGCAGGTCCCTTCATAATTTCAGGGGCAACTCACAGCTTTCGACCTGGATTTACAGGATCGCCACTAATACAGCCACAGACAGGTTTCGAGGGAAATCCAGAGAAGTGACGGATGCCGGCAGTGATATATTCGGGCCGGAGCATGAAGGAACTGAGCAGGCAGTATCGCATTCATTATCTGCCGAGCGGGCAGTGATCAAAAAAGAGATGAACGATTGCATCAGGGACATTATTAAAGACCTTCCGGAGAATTACAGGACTGCTCTGTCGCTTAGCGAGCTGGAGGGCTTTTCAAACAAAGAAATCGCGGAAATCACTGGTACCAGCGTTGAAAACGTGAAGGTCAGACTGCATCGGGCCAGAAGCGAATTGAAAAAGAGACTGTCTCTGAAATGCACATTCTACCGGGATGAGCGCAACGAATTAGCTTGTGACCGTAAAAACAGTTTTATTAAATTCCCGTAAAGTATCTTGTGTATCCTTTCCTCCCCGTAATTCGTCTATAGTGAAGGAAAGGAGGTGATCCCCATGAAGCTTGAAGAGAGGATACGGGAATTAATCGCGGTCGGAGCGTCAGTTACGGCAAATTGTCAGCCCTGCCTGAAATACCATATAAGCAAGGCGCTGGAAAGCGGCGCCGAAGAACACGAAATAACTGAAGCCGTCAGAGTGGCCAGGATGGTAAGAAAAGGCGCTACAGCGGAAATGGACAAATTCATTTCGGACTCTTGCAATCCTGACATGGTTTCCAGTGAGACGGCAGAAGGATGTGTCAGCGGCGGATGCGGCTGTAATGCCTGAGTAAACGCAATAAGGACTATACGGGAGCGCGTTCAGTCATTCACGCTCCCGCTGTCCTTTTGCGCTGGCGTTAAGATCATTTAATAAATCAAGGAGCTTTGGCATGCAATTCTTGGATATTTTAGCGGACCTGAAGGAATCGGACAGCCGGCTATCCGTGATGCTATCCATCGCATCCGATTACGCGGAGATATACCTTCTCACCAAACAGCGTCAGAAAGGGTGCGACGGCATGGGGGAATTATCGACTGTGAAGGAGGAACTCATCGGCGTAATCGAAGAGGTCATGGAATATTGCAGGAAGGAAAATCATATTACTGATGTAATGGAATATGATATTGATCTGATCGCAGACAAGATCAGGAGGCTGTCATCAGACGGCGCTGACTTGATCCATAAGCAATAAAAAAGGCCAAGATATTTTATGAAGAGTATATCCCGGCCGGTAATTTTACCTATATTAATCAGATCCTGTACCTGTTGTAAATCTCCTTTCTCGTGGGGCAGCTGCAGAGGACAGAACCCGAAAAAGTGACTTTATAATTACATAATAAATTGCGTTCCGGCTTGATAAAATAGCTCTTACCGTTAAAGCAGTAAGTAAGTTTGCAGAGGCAATGTCCGCTTCCGGACAGGCATGCGAAATTCTTCCTGCACCTTTTAGTATTATTAATGGCCTGCTCACTAATTTCGAGTTTCATAGTTGTCCCTCCTTTCTACTGAATGTCGTAATTCCGCATTTTCTGTTTATTGATCGAGGCCTTGATAACCGGGATTTTGCATTTTATATGCCAACCGGGGAAGGTCAATCTAAATAAGGGAAAGAGGGACAACATGCCCATTTAGAGATCAAAGTGATCGTCAGGTTAACGCAATCCACCTTGGAACTGTAACGCAATTTTACGATTCTCGCTAATAAAGCATTCTATTTAAGGAGGAAGGAAAATAACTTGGATTCGACTTCTCAAATATGAAAACTTTAACTGTATAGAGAATTTTAGTTATGTATATTCCCTATACAGAGGGGATGTTATATTCCTGAATCTTTTTTCTGAGTGTCACCCTGGTAATACCTAGCAGTTCGGATGCCTGTACCTGGTTCCCTTTTGTTATACTTAGGGCCTTTTCTATCAGGGTCCGCTCGGTTTTCGTGACCACACAACGGAAAATCCCGTCGGTCGTCTTTTCAGCTACTGCGGTATCGAGCAGGTTATTAACAACTGCCGAAAGTTCCTGTAGTTCCTTTTTGTAAGAATCGGAATTTAGATTGATATCAGGGACATCTATAATATCGCTGTTTGCCACAACAACGGCCCTTCTTATGACATTCTCCAGTTCCCTGACATTGCCGGGCCAATGGTAAGATGAAAGTATCGCCATCGCCTCAGGAGATATTCCCTTGATTC